>JAKAGP010000029.1:6939-10251 GCA_021825785.1 Nitrospirota bacterium | reverse complement strand
GTCCCCTGATAGAGGCGTAAGTGCCAAGTCTTCCTTCCCTCTGCAACTGCAGCGCCCGCTCATCGAAGGCCCTGGACAGGAGCATCATTTCGTATATGTGCTTTATCTCCCCGCCTGAAAGGCCGGGCATCAGGGTCTTGTCCGCGTTGCCCTCTTCATCAAGGATTTCCAGACGTTTTACGTCGAAGGATGCAATGCTTTTTTCGGGCATGTCTTTTTATGCCCTCCGGGCATCGAATGTAAGGATTCCTTGATCTGTCATATTCGCTCACTTGCGCTTCGGGGTGCACTCGCTACTCATTTTTCCTAAACGCAGTCTAGCAAGGGGAGAGTTGGCTGTCAACGCATTTGGCCATTACATCAGCCAGGCCTGCCCGCCCAGTAAACGGGGAAGTTTTAAGTTGTTTGGGCCGGGGAAAGTTTTAAGTTGTTTGGATTGTCCCGGGCGTGTTCCCAAGCCGGTAAAATTGACTTGACACCTCCCCATCCGTTTGCTAAAAGTTGGATAAGAGACAAACTCAAAAACTCAAAAAACCTCGCGGGAAAAAGTTCTGTCAGGCGGCGTTCCGGAAAGACGTTCCTGAAAATCAAAAATCAAAAATCAAAAGAATCAAATCAAAAAGACCCGGGTTTAAAAACCAAAGTCCAAAACACAAGCAAAGGAGAGAAGAAAAACCATGAAAAGAATTATCGTGTTTACGCTGTTAGCATTTGTGCTGGCCCTGTTCTTTGGTGTGGCGGCGGCTATGGCGCAGGACGACTCGGGCGGGATGGACAACACGCCAGGCGGCGGCACATCCAACACCCCCGGTGGCGGATATGAACATCAGAGCAGCCTGGCTGGCGGCGCGCTTTACGCGCAGGGCGGTGTTAACCAAAGGGGAGAGCAGGGGCCTGGCATGAGCAACGCCACCGGGTTGCCCACCCTTTCGGGAGATTACTCCTCTACCTTCGAATCGGGCTCCATGGAAAGCGCCCAGCAGGTTTGTGATGAGGTTGCGCGCGCCAACAACAAGGCAAACTGCGCGGCGGCATCTGTCACCACCCAGGGCACTGCCCCCGGGGTCCCGCCCAGACATATGTATTATTGCATCTGTAAATAAAAAATAGATGCGAGGGCATCAGTTTTCCCTGCGGTATTTTTTGCCGCGGAAACCAAAACAAAGGAGAGAAGAAAAACCATGAAAAGAATTACCCTGATTACGCTATTTGTGTTCGTGCTGGCCCTGTTCTTTGGTGTGGCAGCGGCTATGGCGCAGGACGACTCGGGCGGGATGGACAACACGCCGGGCGGCGGCACATCCAACACCCCTGGCGGCGGATATATGCATCAGAGCAGCCTGGCCGGAGGCACGCTTTACGCGCAGGACGGTATGAACCAGACGGGACAGCAGGGCCCTGGCATGAGCAACGCCACCGGGCTGCCCACGCTTTCGGGAACCCATACCTCGACTTTCCAGTCTGAATCCAAGGACACCGCCCAGCAGGTTTGCGATGAGGTTGCCCGCGCAAATAGCAAGGCAAGTTGTGACGCCCACGCCACCATGACCCCGGGAACCGCGGCAGGAAGCACATATTACTGCATATGCCAGTAGCTGAGGGCACTGGAAAGCGGGGTCAGGCAGTGCAGCCAAGCCCGCTTCGGTAAAAAAGTAAAAACATACAAAACAAAATTTCCTTGAACGAGGAGGGCGCGGCACGGAAGGCATTTTCTTTAACCTGGGCAGAAATTCTCATCAGCCCGGGCAAAACAGGAAAGCCCTGCCGTACCGCGCCTCCCAAATAAAAAGATGTGAAGACGTATTGGAGGGTCCCCATGAAAGTGGATCTCAGGAAGAAAGTCGGAAAGCTTAGTGACTTGACCGAGGACGAAAAGAACCTGCTTGCCGCGGCCCTGCTTTTCCCTTCACTGATCGCGACCCTGCTTTTTCTTCTTTCGCCCCTGTTCGCCTGAACGCCAACAAAGCCGGAAAATAAAATTTCTTCAATCCGGATATTTTTTCCGGGAAAGACAGGGGCGCGCCCGAAAGGATTTTGCCCCGTTGCCCCCCGTCCGTACCATCGTTCATCAAAAAGGTCTGTCTTCCATTATGCTTTGGCGACCGGGTGCGAAGTTATCTGTTATAATTCTGCAGGTGTGCGTCCTGAAGAGATGAAAAATAAACGTGACTAATAAAAATGAACGCATCATATTGAGTGTTTTTTTTGCGTTCACTGCAGCAATAGCCTTGTTCCTTTTTATTAAGGCTGAGCTTAGCCCGGACATTCCTTTCTTGCCCGGCAATCCGAATGCGGAATGGGTCCGGTATCCGCAGCCGCCCGGCGCCATGATCAAACCCAATTATCTGAATTCCGTATTTTCAAAAGAATTTGGGTTTACCCCCTCAGGCTCAAGAGTCCTGCTTGAGATACGGGCATTCAAACACTGGCGGCTCTTTATCAACGGAGAGGAAATACTGGCAAATGGTGATAGCGCAAACTGGAAAAAAATTAAAACTATTGACATTACCCATTATCTAAAGGCCGGACATAATAATGATATTGCCGTTATGGTGAGCAATAGCTTTGGACCTCCTCTGCTATGGCTTTATGTCCACGGTATTTTGCCGGAAATAAAAACTGACGGAACATGGATATCCGCATCCGGGAGCAGTCCGTATCTTCCGGCATCACTTGCCGATGACACCCGGATGTACAGTGCTTCTTTTCAAGCGGATACCCCCTGGGAATCCGTCTTAAAAAAATACCCCGAGCTAATTCTTTTTTTTATCCTATCCATATCCATATTTTTCATGGGGTCTCTCCTGAAGGAAAAGCACGAATGGGTTAATTCCTTATTTTCCCCCAGATCCGTTTTAGCGCTTGCGATTCTGTTTTTGGGCGCCATGTTTTTCAATAATCTGTTTAAGACCTCCCCCTTTGACGGATTTGATCCGAAAGCCCACATAAATTACGTGGACTATATCCTGCAATTCCATTCTTTGCCGCTGGCGACCGACGGATGGGAAGCTTATCAGCCTCCGCTTTTTTATTCAATCGTGGCACTTTTTTTCAAGGCAATTAATCATCTGCTCTTAAATAAAAGCAAGGCATTTCTTCTTTCATTTAAACTTGTGACATTTTCTTGTGCGATTGGCCAGGTTTATCTGGCCTACGTTGCCGCTAAAATACTTTTCCCCGGGGATAATTCCAAGCAGGTGCTGGCAACGGCGGTGGCCTCGGTGCTGCCAGTTAATATATACATCGCGCATTACATCAGCAATGAATCGTTATCGGCCTTTCTAATCAGCGCGAGCATTGTTTATACCCTCC
>JAKAGP010000029.1:0-6929 GCA_021825785.1 Nitrospirota bacterium | reverse complement strand
CTCCGCCTTGTGACGCAGAAAGAAAACCGACAGATTTCATCCTTCTGGTTTCTGGGTGTTCTTCTTGGCTTGTCCCTTTTAACCAAGATCACGATATTATGTTTCTTGCCCGTGCTTCTTTTTGTGATTTTATACGATGCCCTTAAAAAGCGGTCCGGTTTGGCGGAAACGGGCAAAATTTTTGCGGAGATCTTTCTGCCCGCAATTTTTATTTCGGGATGGTTTTATATAAGGAACTGGATGCATTTTGGCAAATTAATTGTTACAAATATGAGCCGTTCCCTTGGTTTCTTATGGTGGCAGGACCCGGGATATCACACTTACAGGTATTTCACCAGATTTGGCATGGTATTTGTGAGGCCGTACTATGCAAGCTTTCATTCCTTTTTTGATGGAATTTATTCCACATTATGGGGTGACGGTTTTTATGGCGGAGCTCTCTTCTATAGAGCGGCGCCCCCATTCAGACCTCCGGCTCCATGGAACTATGAATATATGAATATTTTATTCATTCTTGCGTTGCCCGCCTCTGCCGCCATCCTGATCGGTCTGGGGCGATTGCTTTACGGGGCCGTAAAAGAGCTGAATAAGGGCTCCCTTCTGCTTGTAGGCTCTTTTTTATACATGGGGTTTTCCATGATATACTTGTCTCTGAAATTGCCTTTTTATTCAATTGTTAAGGCTCACTATGGGTTGGGTCTTATGATCCCGATATCAATAGCCTGCGCGCTGGGGATTGACTTTTTGGATGAACAATTTAAAAAGGGCAAACTGGTAATAGCGAGGGCGTTTTTATTTGGCTGGTTCGGAGCGCTTATGATTACGGTTTTTTTCACGTTTACGATCCGCTAATCTGTCAGCTGATGAATACCGTCCTCCCTTAATGTTTTGCTTAACAGAATTTGTGCTTGCAGTCACTGACATTCTCAATTGCCAAGTAAGATAATTATTCCGGTTTGCAATTTTTTTTAAAAAAAAATTGCAAAGCCATCGAAAAGGCAAACCCCGGGTAACCGGGCGGCGCAAAGCTACCTGTCCCTTGCGGGATAGAGGGGCCGTCGAAGTGGCTGAATGTTTTATTTTTGAAAGCCCGCCTTTTCGAAGGCGGGCTTTTTTTATTGGGGCGGAATTATAAGAAAGAAAGGCCCCATTCAAGCCCGCCGGAATTCGCTTTTTTTTATGAGAAACAAAAAACACATAAATGGAGGTGTCGGATCATGAGTAGTGCGTATGCGAAGGTAGGGCTTTCCGGGCATATTATGCTCGACAGAAAAACTCCTGCTGCTGATATTCGCGATATATGCAAGGATTTGGCAAAGGGAGATAAAACTTTATACCATCGGCTCGTGGGCTTATGCCGGGTTTCCCGGAAACTGGGCTGTAAGGAGATCTACTTTACAGCATGAACGCCGGAGACCGGATCTTTGAATAACAGCTTTCCCGGCCCGCCGGCATGCGATAGAATAAGGCTGAAGAGGAATTTCAAAAACGTGCGGCAGATGCTGGAGAAGGAGCAAACTATGTATGCGGCAATTCGAAGGTTCGAGGGTATAAGCGATCCTGGAGAAATAGGGCGCAAGGTGAATGAAAGTTTCCTGCCTCTCATCTCCCGGATACCGGGGTTTGTGGCGTACTATTGGGTTGATGCGGGTGGTGGTGTGGTGATCTCCACCAGCATTTTCCAGGACAAAGCCGGGGCCGAGGAGTCTAACAGAATTGGTTTTGAATGGCTCGAGAAAAATAATTTGGCCCATCTGTTTCCAAAGCCTCAGATTGCTGTGGGCGAAGTTCTCGTGCACAAGGCTGAAGAGGTCGCAGCGCATGCCTAAATAACAGGCAGCGCGCAAGTAATTCCAATTTGGCCGGCAGGTTGGAATTTGAAAGTGCAGGGCACAAATGCCGGGCCAATTGGCCGGCGCCTTAAGGACGGCATTAAAATATTCTAAACCAGCATTACCGCACGGACCTGGTTCTGAAAGAAATACCGCCCTTTGCACAAATCCGCAGATCTCTAGTTTTATCCTCATTCAATAAATAATGGCGGAAGGAATAAAACTGGATTGAATACGCTTCGCGGTCGTTCATCGCGGAGTATTTTTTGCCTACCACAGCCTATCCCTTTAAAAATCCCTTTTTTCAATATGTTAAAATCAGGGGCCATGACGCGTGCCTGCGGGGATATTGAATCGGCGATGCTTAAAATATTGAGGACGGATTTCGGTTTTCAGTCGTTCCGTCCCAATCAGGAAGGCATCATCAAAAGTCTCCTTGGCGGGCGCGACGTCTTCAGTGTGATGCCGACGGGCGCAGGGAAATCGCTCTGTTACCAGCTTCCGGCGGTTATGATGGAGGGTACGGCTGTCATTATAAGCCCGCTCATCTCCCTGATGAAAGACCAGGTCGACGCCGCGCTTGAAAACGGCATACCATCCGCCTTCATGAACAGCACAATGGACAGCCGGGAAATATCGGATGTATACCGGCAACTCAAAGCGGGAGAAATAAAGCTGCTTTATCTCGCGCCCGAGCGTTTTGCCATGCCTCATTTCCTTGAGAGCCTTAAGACTTTTCAAGTCTCGCTTTTTGCGATAGACGAGGCGCACTGCATATCCGAATGGGGCCACGATTTCCGTCCCGATTATCTCAGGCTCTCCGTAATACCAAAGGCCTTTCCTTATTTACCCGTTGCGGCTTTCACCGCCACGGCGACCCTCCGGGTGCAGGAGGAAATAATCCGGAAAATAGGTCTCCGGAATGCTTATACCGTGCGCGCCTCCTTTAACCGCGAAAATCTTTTTTACGAGGTAAAACAAAAAAGAAATCTGGAATTGCAAATGCTGGAATTCCTCATGGAACACAAGGGCGAGCCTGGCATTATCTACCGGACGACAAGGGATTCGGTGGCAGAGACGGCCTCTTTTCTGGTCTCGAAAGGGATCAAAGCGCTGCCTTATCACGCCGGGATCGGCCCTGGGGAGAGGACAAGAAACCAAGAGGCCTTCAACAGGGACGAAGTTCAAGTGGTCGTGGCCACCATAGCCTTCGGAATGGGTATAGACAAATCTAACGTCCGCTTTGTCATTCATGGAGACCTGCCGAAGAATGTAGAGGGATATTACCAGGAGACCGGACGCGCGGGGCGTGACGGCGAACCCGCCCGCTGCCTCCTATTTTTCAGCAGGGGCGACATCCCTAAAATCCGCTATTTCATCGACCGGATCGAAACCACCGATGAGCACTCCGCTGCGCTGGAGAAGCTGAACCAGATGGCTGGGTATGCGTCTCATAACATATGCAGGAGGAAACAGCTGCTCGGTTTTTTTGGCGAGAATTACCCTGGTGACAATTGCCACGCCTGCGATATCTGTTCGGGTTCGGCCGAACAGTACGACATGACGGTAGACGCCCAGATAATCATGTCAGCAGTTTCCAGGACAGGGCAGCGCTTCGGCATAGGACATATCATCGATGTGGTTACAGGCGCCGATACAAAGAATATCAGGGAACGCGGGCATAATGAGATAAAAACCTACGGTGCCGGAAAACAGAAAAACAAGAGGCATTGGCAGGACATAATTTATGAATTGCTCGCACAGGACCTCGTGGAACAGGAGGGCACTCCGTACCCGGTGCTCAAACTTACCCGCAAAGGCCTTGACGTGCTCTACGGCAGGCAGCGGGCTTTCGGCTTAAAAAAGGAAGAGAGTGTTTTGTCGCGGCCGGCCGGAACAGAAGAATACGATCAAACCCTGTTTGAACGGCTCCGGGCACTGAGAAAAAGAATGGCCATAGAGCAGGATATTCCTCCTTACGTCATATTCTCCGACAGGACACTGCACGAGATGTGCAGGCATTTCCCCGGCACAAAGGATGAAATGAGAAGTATCAACGGCGTAGGAGACACTAAACTGGAGCGATACGGAGAGGAATTCACGGGGGAAATAAAAAACTATATTCATGAAAACCCCGGCATTAACATCGAGAGAAAAACAGCGGACGTTTCCCGGCGCTCTCCCTCCAGCGATAAAAAAGGCCAAAGCGCAAGGAACTCTTACGAGCTTTTTCAAAAAGGGTTGTCCATCGACGACATCTCTAAACAACGCGGCCTTGAGGCGGCCACCGTGGCTTCACATCTGGCACAGGCTATCCGGGAAGGCCATGACTTCGATATCGGCCGGATTATGGATCCGGCAAGACGGAAGGAAATTGAAGCGGTATTTTTGCGCCTCGGAGAATGGAAACTGAAACCAGTTGTAGAGCATTTCGGCGGGGCGGCCGGTTACGCTGAGGTGGGTCTGGTAAGGGCGTGGCTCCAGCGCAAGAAAAATAAGGAGTAGAAAATTTTCAGCATCGCTGCGGCATCGGCAGACCGAAACCAAATATTTTACCGTTGTCCGATCCGGCGTGCACACGGTCCCTTGTACAAATTATAAAAGGGCAACATAAGAGCCGCCCTTTTATTCAATACAACACAGCCTTCCGCTAAGCTGCTTGGCACTATGGCTAAGGAAGCCGTCAGGCTCACTGTTGCCACAGGATTTCCGCCGCTTCGAGAGGGACCGAAACGCCGGGATAGTACGGTATCACACGCGTGGTATAATCCGCAGCAGGCCGGGTTGCAGGCACTGCCGCACTGTAGGTGTAAAGGTTTACACCACCGGCGAGCTTCCGGACACGCGTCATTTCCACCATCTCCGGCTCTTCGCCGTTTATTCCATCCGCATAGAGTTCCACGCGAACGGCATCCGGATCGAGTCCGCCCAGATAGACCTGGGCTTCAAATTCATGGTTTTTCCCTGTTGTCCTCGCTGAAACCTCTCCGAAATGCAGCTGGCTCCAGTTCCGTTCAACGGCACGCTTCCACTCCAGTATCCTGGAACCCATTGCGTCTTTATCTTCAGCCCGATTGCGGTAGGCAATGGCGGCGGGAATATAATATTTCTCCGTGTACTCTCTGACTGCCCTGTTTGCCGAATAACATGGCGTCAGCCGTGCCATGCTCTCGCGGATACGCGAGACCCAGGCCGCCGGAATGCCATTTTTGCCACGGTCGTAAAATTCCGGTATCACCTTTGTTTCCAGCAGCTCATAAAGGGCATTGGCTTCAATGGAATCCCAGCCTGGGTCATCTCCATGCTCTTTCCCATCCCCAAGGGCCCAGCCTACTTCTGGCGTATATGCCTCGGCCCACCATCCATCGAGTTCAGACAAATTGAGCCCCCCGTTAACGAGCACCTTCATCCCGCTTGTCCCGCAGGCTTCCCAGGGCCGCCTGGGCGTATTGATCCAGACATCCACTCCTTGCGCCAGTTTCCCTGTCAACAGCATGTCATAGTCGCTAAGGAAGACTACATGCCTGCGCATTTCATTTTGGTTGATAAAACCGGTCCATTGCCTGATCAAGTCCTGTCCCGCCTTATCTGCCGGATGGGCCTTGCCGGCAATGATGAGTTGAACCGGCCTCTCCGTATCGGTGAGGATGCGCCTGAGCCTCTCAGGGTCGTGCAGAAGCAGGTTTGGTCTTTTATATGTTGCAAAACGGCGCGCAAAACCCAGTGTCAATGCCTTGGGATCAAAGATGCGCCTCGCATCTTCAGCCTCCGCAGGCAATGCGCCCAAGGCTTCCATCTGCCCGGGAAGACGGAAAGGCGCCAGTTGCAGGGAAAGACGGCTGCGCACATATTTAATCAGGGCTTGGCGGCTGGCGGTGCGGCAGTCCCAGATCCTTGAGTCCGGCAGTTTTTTTATGTTCTCTTCCAGGTTTGACAGATCGCCAAGCCAGCGGCCCTTTCCGCATGCGTCCGTCCACAAGGAGTCGGCCTCTTCCGAATCCCAGGTGGGCATATGGACCCCGTTCGTGACATAACCCACCGGCACATCGGCCGACGGCCACCGGGGGAAAAGGGGTTCAAAAAGATGCCTGCTCACCTCGCCGTGAAGGCGGCTCACGCCGTTTACCACCCCGCTGCCCCTGATTGCCAGATACGCCATATTGAATGGTTCGGAGGGGTCTTCGGGATTCTGGCGGCCCAGTGCCAGCAGATCATCGATGGAGATGCCAAATGCTTTCTGCGCACGTGAACCAAGGTATTGCACTATGAGCGAAGGGGGAAAGCTGTCGAAACCGGCGCCGACAGCAGTGTGGGTGGTAAAGAGGTTGCCCGCTTTGGTCGCGGCCAGCGCGGCCTCGAAAGTCTGTCCGGTTTCTTCCATAAAAGCCCTGGCGCGCTCCAAAATGGCAAATGCGGCGTGCCCTTCATTAAGGTGGCATACTTCGGGCCTGATGCCCAGGGCCCGCAGAAGCCTCCATCCTCCAATTCCCAGCACCAGTTCCTGGAGAAGACGGAGTTCCTGATCGCCCCCGTACAGCTCGCTGGTAATCTGCCGCCTGGCGGGGGTGTTCGCCGGATCGTTGCTGTCCAGGAGATACAGTTTTGTCCGCCCCACCTGGACCTGCCACACCCGCAACCAGAGAGGATATCCAGGCAGTTCAATCCTGATCCTCAGCCACTCGCCGTTTTGTTCGCGCACAGGCATTACCGGCAACTGGCCGGTATCGTTGTACGGGAAGATGGCCCGTTGTTCTCCGTTCCTGTCTAACTCCTGGCGGAAATATCCCTGTTGATACAGGAGCCCCACGCCGATGACAGGCACGCCAAGGTCGCTTGCCGTTTTGAGCTGGTCTCCGGCCACGTTGCCTAATCCGCCGGAATATATCGGCAGTGCCTCGCTCAGCATGAATTCCATGCTGAAATAGGCAACGGCAGTAAGAGGGGCATCGGGATGACTCTTTTGAAACCATGCGGGCGACTCTAAATTCCGGCGGTGGTCCTGCACGAGGTCAGACACCCATTGGGAAAAAGCCGGGTTGCCCAGAACGCTGCGGAGGCGGTCGAGCGAGACGGTCTGCAGTACGACCCAAGGGTTAT
>JAKAGP010000028.1 GCA_021825785.1 Nitrospirota bacterium | reverse complement strand
GGGCAGCCATCTTCATCTGCTCCAGGTCCAGGCGGAAAGGCAGCCGCCACGAATAGGGCCTGACAAAGACGGGCGGGCGGGCCATGGCCGCGATCAGATAGAAATAGGTCTTTTTTATTGCGTCCCGTCTCGGGTGGAACATTGCGGGGCAGTCGGCGGCCTCAATCACGCTTATGTCTGAAGGCAGCATGGCGTTCATGGCCTTTCTCACTACGTCCGGCGCCAGGTCGAAGCCCTCTGCCGCGATAAAGGCCGCCACCTGGCCCAGGGCATGCACCCCCGCGTCCGTCCTTCCCGCGGAAACGACGGACACATCCCCCGATTTCAGGAGTTTCTTCAACTGCTTTTCAATTTCTTCCTGGATGGTGGGGACGCCATCGCCCTTGCGCTGGCTCTGCCAGCCGCTGTAGCGGGTGCCGTCATATTCGAGCAGGAGTCTTATCTTTCTTGCGGGCATTTCCGGTTTTTTTATTTGGCTCTACCGGGTTTCCTGTGGGTATTCCCCCTCCCTTGAGGGGAGGGGATAAAGGTGCCTCAAGAATTCCCTGAATATTCAGCAGGACATCATTATCCCAGAAACGTAATACTCGATATCCCTGCTTCTCAAGCCAGTTATCCCTTAAGCCGTCATATGCTTCTGCAGTCTGTCAGTCATTATTAAGCACCCTCTCCCTGCCTCTCCCCTTGGGAGAGGAGATAACAGCCTCCCCCGCCCTCTCAACCCTGTGCCCCTGCCATCTTCCTCAGGAGAAACTATTTTAACCCATACTAAACCCTGAAGAGCCTTTTATTTTAACGCCGGAGTATATTTACATCAAATAAGCGCATTGGCGGACTGCCCGTTTACGCATCCTGAAACACCCGTGTTATCATTTAGTAATGACTCCCGATGAGAGGCTCTTAAAGAGCGTAAAGGGCAACTGCAATATCGCGGACGCCAAAAGCTGGGGCGCTTATTCCGTCTGCGGGCTTTTGATGAGGCTTCGGGAGCTATATTACTCGGAGCACGGCCTGCGGCCCTGGCAGAAGGTGCAAAACGCGCTTATATCCGGGTGGATTGGCGAAAGGGAGGCCCTTTGGGGCGAGGTTGCCGGGCGTCCGTTCGGACTGGTTGAGACAGGGGGGCCGGCCGGTCCGGCCGCCAGTGTGGCGAGCGGCCCTGACGGCGGCTCACGCTTCGACCCGTTTGATCTGCCCGGCATAAACCGGATACTGGCTGACCGCAGGCTCGTTTACGCGGCCGGCTGCGGGCCCCATCTGAGGACCACATTCTTTCTTGCCGATGTCATCGGGCGCGAGAGGCTCGACGGCCTCGAAATCTATACTTGCGGCAGGGAATACGCGAGGGACCTTTCGGCCGCGGCGGCCATGCTCGTCGGGGACTGCGTCTTTGCGCGCCTGGAGACCAATGAAAATCTCATATGGCAGAAATTCGAGGAATACAGGGCAAAACAATCCGGTCTCCTGCAGGCGGCGTTCTCGTATTACGGCCTCGGCCAGGGGATTTTGCACAAGGCGGAGGCCGGGGCCGAGGCAGACCCCGGGATTTTAAAAATCCTGTCAGCCGTTTCGAAGGAGGAGCTGAGGACGTACATAAGGCACGAGCTTGGAGAGGCGGCCGAGCGGAAAAGGCTCGGCCCGGCATGGCCGGAGGTGCTTGCGGACACCCGGGAGGCAAGGCACGCCATGTTCCTCAGGGCCTTGAAAGACGTGCTCGCGGACACCTGCCCTGAAGGGATGCTTCGCTACATCATCGACGGAAGGAAGGAGGGTTCCCTGGCGTTCTACGCCGTCTTCCTGGCGGGCTACAGGAAGCTCCTTTCCGGGCGGATAGACAAGGCCATCGGCCTTTTCCTTGAAAAAGGCGGAGACGGCCGGCGGGCAGACTGGACAGGCGTTGAAAAGGCGGTTGATGAGACTTACAGGGAGGCAAAGGCGATCGGCTCTGAAATCGTTCAAACCTGCCTTTCCGGCGGAGCCGCATTCATCGAGAAGGCCATAAAAAAAATCGCTCCCTAGCCACACCCGCCGCGCTTTAACAAGCGGCCATGGGGCCCCATCCTGACGCGGGCACAACCCCATGACCGGGCATTTCTACTTTGCCCAAAGTAGGACATTTCTACTTTGCCTTGACACACCTGATTACCCGAGCTTGACTTTTTGAGGGTCTAATATATATATTTTTCCACGGCTTTTTTTATATGCAGTGGGGGATTAATGCAAAGCGAGCGTATTGTCCTGAAAGGGGCAAGCGAGCGAATAAAAATAAAAGATAGAAAAACTCCCCGCGTTGAAAGTGAAAATCCATCCGGATGGAACCTCCCAGCGGACAAGGGGAGGGGTGTTGCTTTTCGCAGGTTTCTTCTCCCCGGAGTTTTTCTGGCGCTGGCGGCCCTGCTGTTGCCGTCGGGCTGCGAGACCCTGAAAACCTCGAAGCCTCTTATACCCATAAAGGATTATGAGAAGATGCTGGTGGGCAGGTTCGATGCCGACTATGTGGGCAATGCCAACTGCCTGAGGGCCTGCCATTACCACGACCAGATAAAGAAGGACTTTGAGGCGAGCACGATGGGCGCCCAGCTCTCGCCCAAATCCGGCCTGCCTATTGTGGACTGCGAGTCCTGCCACGGGCCGGGGAGCCTGGCCATAAAGGGGCTTACGCGCCGGAAGGTGAAGGAGGCGGAAGCGCAGGGGAAGATCCTCTCCTGCAACTATAAAACGCTCATCGACATAAAGCGCCTGCCTCCGACGGCGAAATCCCTGATATGCCTTAAATGCCATACCGGCAACGCCACTTTCAATCTTCACGCCTGGGACACAAGCCCCCATGCCCTAAACGGCGTGGCCTGCGAGGATTGCCACAATATCCACCACGGGCCGGACCTCATCGTGAGCCCCAGGGACACGGCTGCGATGTGTTTCAGGTGCCACCAGGACGTCAAGAGCGAATTCAATCAGCCAAGCCATCATCCGGTGCCCGAAGGCAAGATATTCTGCACCGACTGTCACGACCCCCACGGGGGAAACCCTAAGCTTTTAAGGAAACCGACTATCAAGGCCACCTGCACCCAGTGCCACGCGGACAAGGAGGGCCCCTTCATTTACGAGCATGCGGAAAACACGGAAAACTGCCTTATCTGCCACAACCAGCACGGCTCGCCGAACAACGACCTGCTTAAGCTGAGGCAGCCTTTTCTCTGCCTCCAGTGCCATGAAGGGCACAGGATAAATCCGGCCGATCCTCTGGCGCGCAGGGCCGCCCTCTATACCAGGTGCACGGACTGCCATTCGCAGATACATGGCTCCGACCTGCCGCCCGCATCCGGGGAAGGGTGGTTCACACGGTGAGGTGGCGGACAGCCCTTTTCCTGCCGGTGATACTCATTATGCTTGCCGCGGCGGCCTACGCGCAGGACGAAACGGACAACCAGGTCTACAAATACCCGAAGATAGCCCCCGAATACAGTCTGTGGGGAGGTTTCACTGACGCCCATCTGAGCGGCGGCAGCTACGCGCTGCCCTACGGCTACCCGGAGGCTTCCCTTGGCGCGGGAGGCGAGATCATCGCCTTTCCTTTCCCCAACCGTGTGCACCTGGAGCTTGACGTCCTGAATCCGAAGGACTATTTCGCCGATTTGCGCTACGCTTACAGCGATACGGTCCTCTCCAGGTTCCTGGGAAGCAGTCTCTACCATAACCTGCCCAATATTACCCTCATCGGCAATCCGCCGGGCCAGGATTTCGGGGTGCGGCAGTACGACTCCGGTGTCCACTATGGGGTAAGAGAGGGGATCAACCGCGTCTTCCTGCGCTTCAAGACGCACGAATATCCTTTTCATGTTTATCTGCAGGGCATGAACGTGGTGCAGTCCGGAGACATCCAGCAGATATTCCTTGGCGGCTCCGGCTCCTTCTCCAGCCCCGGCGATATCGAAAGGGTCGCCGAGGACAGGCCCGTTGACATGCGCACGACCGATATAAGGGTGGGGCTGAACGGCCACCTCGGCCCGGTGGAGATGGATTATTCCCACGGGTTCAAGAGGTTTTCAGCCGACAATAACGTAATGGGCTGCGGCAATGGCAGCTGCAATTACACGGACGGGCTCCTGATCCATAACCTGATACCCGAATTCGAGGGCAATACGGACACCTTCAGGATCCACACATCGTATACCGGGATGATTTATGCCATGGGCACGCTGTCGAAGGTCTCAAGGAGGAATGAGACCAGCCAGGCGGCCGCCGATTATTTCTTTGGAAACGCCGAGGTAAGGGTGATACCGGTCACTCCGCTCATGCTGGTGGCAAGGTACAGGCACGAGGAGCTTTCCGAGGACAACGCGAGCGCGACCGAATTTCTGACGCGGCTCTACAACCAGTTCGGCCAGCCGGTGCCGCCCGCTTTCGCAATCAACTCCATCCGGCCTCCCATCTCCTCGGTGACGGACACCGTCACGGGGATAGCGCGATACCGGATTGCCTGCAATCTGACGGCAAGCGGCCAGATCGTCTGGAGCGACGAAAGGCGCGAAAACTACACCTACTGGCTGGGCGGGCTGCTGCCCGCATCCACCAGGAGCGCGAAGACTTCGCTCAACGTGGATTACCGCCCCGTCCGGACGCTGAAAATCAGGGGGGAATACAAACACGAATGGTACGGCTCTCCGGCATACAACTACGAGCCCAACAACGGCGACTCCGGCACCCTGTCGGCCACATGGAGCTTCCTGGGCGGCATCACGGCCTTCGCCAGTTATGAGCTTTCCCATGAGACGAGGGACAACCTGCAGATAATCGACGAATCCACGTCCGCCATCACGAACGCCACGAACAGGGACGTGCGAAGGGACAAATTCGCCGGCAATCTCATGCTGCCGGTCAGGCGGAACATAACGCTTGAGGCCGGCTATGCCTACTGGCGCTCAAGGGTGAGGCAGGACCTGGTTTACACGGCGGCAGTCCCCGCGGGCGCGCCGCTGGTGGACCAGAATGTGCCCTACACCGACGTATCGCATAACTACACGGTCTCCGCCAACTACTCGCCGGTCAGAAGGCTTGGTCTGACGGCGGCGGTGAACCGCTTCTCCGCCAGCGGCCAGTTCTCTCCGGCAAGCCAGTACGATTTTTCGGCAAACGGCTCCCTGCTTCCCCTGTCCGTCTTTTCGACCCTGGACATAAAGGAGACCGTCTATTCCGTAAAGGCCAGGTGGGCCGTGCGCGAGAAGACGGAAATAGGGCTCAGTTATTTCTTCAGCAACTTTGACAGCGCGGTCAACAGCCTGAACCCCGAATACACGTCCGGCCATGCCCACGCCTTCTTCGCGAGCCTGACCAGGAGATGGTAGGTTAGACAAAGCGCCGGCTCTACGAAATAGAATTTCTTTCCAAAATGAAGGTTTTTTCAAAAATTCGCACACTGGCTTTTTAACTTGCAATTCCCTGTAGCTTGCTACAGGCCGAAGCTAAAACTTCAACTTTTCCCTGAACCATATCGTGATATTTTTTGCCAGTTCCAATGCCTTCTTGGCGTCTTCCTGAGTAGGTTCCCCGTATTCGGAAAACGCCGGTTTCGCCGAAAGGCGGCCGAGATGCTCAAACGGTACCTTGCCGCTTTTAATCTCGATGAGTGCCGGTTGCTGCTCGACGGACTGCGGTGGCTGACCGCCCCGGTCAACAAGAAAAAAGAGCTTACCCTTTACAGGATACCTTACGGGATATTCGGATGGGAGATATTCAAGGGCATGAGGTCGCACGACATGATGGCCGTCCCCGCCGCGGAGATGAGCGAAGGCTTGCCGGCGCTCTATGAAAGGCTTAAAGCGGAGGGCATCGAACTCTTTTTTGAGCATAAGCCAGTGAAGCTCAGCTCGTGGGAATTCGCCTTTGACGCGGCGAGGCAATCGAATCTCGACTGGTTCGAGATCAGACCCGAGATCCGCTGCGACGGCAAGCTTATAGATGACGAGACATGGCAAAGGATACTGGCGGGCAGGGGGGCAGGCGAGGAGGACGGCTATGTCCGGATTATGGATGCAAACTCCCAAAAAATCTTCCGGCTAATTTCCGGCATGTATAAAACCGGCGGGACGGAAGCCGCACGCGAAAAAGAAAAAAAGGTCGTCAATGTCCCGCGGCTCCAGATCCTGGACTGGATCGCGCTTAGAAAGCTCGGCGTGAAGGTGAAACTGCCCTCCGAAGACGAACGGATCATGGGCAGGCTTGCCGCCTTTGAAAGACTGGAGGCAAGACCTCTGCCGTCAAAGCTGAAGGCCAGGCTCCGGCGCTACCAGAAGGAGGGTTATTACTGGCTTTCCTTTTTATATGAAAACAGGTTCGGGGCCTGCCTGGCCGACGACATGGGGCTCGGAAAGACCGTCCAGGCCATCAGCCTTCTGGCCGCCGTCAGGGAGGGGCTTGTCAAAAGCCCGGCGGGAGACGGAAAGCGCCCGCACCTTGTCGTCCTGCCAACCAGCCTTCTGTTTAACTGGGAAAACGAGATGAAAAGATTTTATCCAGGGCTTAAAACCGTTTTCTATACCGGCAAGGACCGGAAAGTTTCTTTCAAGGGGCATGATGTTGTGCTTACGACCTATGGTCTTTTGCGCAGGGATATCGAAAAACTCAGGGACATCCGGTTTGATGTGATCGTCTTCGACGAGGCGCAGGCCATAAAGAACATCTTTGCCGATGTAACCGGCGCCGCCAGGCAGTTAAAGAGCGGGTTCAAACTCGCCATGACCGGGACGCCCCTTGAAAACCATGTCGGCGAATACTATTCGATAATCGACCTTGCCGTCCCCGGACTGATGGGCGATTACGACGAGTTCAGCCCTCTTATCAGGCGGGAAGCATCTCCGGCCCTGGACAGGATTATCAGGCGGACCAGGCCGTTTGTGCTTCGAAGGACCAAGGAGAAGATACTTAAGGAGCTTCCGCCCAAGACCGAAACCGACGTTTATCTTGACCTCACCGACAAGCAGAAGGCCCTGTACAAAAAGACGGTGGAGCAGGTTAAAAGGACGATTGACGAGGCCTACAGCACAAAAACCCGTCAGCAGGCCCAGATAATCGCGCTTACTGCTATTCTCAAGTTGAGACAGATCTGCGTCTCTCCGCGGCTCCTGTTGCCCGAGTTCAGGGAGCCGTCGCCAAAGATCGTCTTCTTGATCGAAGGCCTGCGGGAACTCCTTGAAGAAAATCACAGCGCATTGGTGTTTTCCCAGTTTACGTCTTTCCTTGACGTGCTTGAGGATGAGCTCAAAAGACATGAAATCAGATTTCTGAGGCTTGACGGCTCAACACCAGTGGCAAAGAGGAAAAAACTCATCGAGACGTTCCAGCAGGAAGAAGGCCAGTCCGTGTTTCTTCTGAGCCTGAAGGCCGGCGGGCAGGGCCTGAACCTCACGAAGGCGTCCTATGTGTTTCATCTGGACCCGTGGTGGAACCCTGCCGTGGAGAACCAGGCCTCCGACCGGGCCCATCGCATCGGGCAGAAAAAGAACGTCACGATTACCCGCATACTCATGCGGCACACGATAGAGGAAAAAATGATGGCGCTCAAAAAGAGGAAACTGGAACTATACAAGGCGGTCATGGAAGATTCGGGGCGGGGCGGCAAAGGGTTTTCAATCACCAGGGCGGACTTCCGTTTCCTGCTTGAGTAAATGGTTGATAAACCATCTAAGCTGATATGGTTTCGTGAGCAAGTCCGGCGCGGATTACTTTTTAAAATCAACGTCTTTGACCGCCGAAGCCCGATTCAAATTACCCCTTCCATTCCTCACTGGGAGAGGGAAGCGGCGGATACTAAAGTATGCCCTGAAATTTGGTTGTTTCAGATATTTGGCAGAACGCATGTTTCAATTCGTATTTTGTATAGGCGTCTCCGGTGGTGAGGACGCCATGGTCGCAGGGGACAAGACAATGCTCAGGATTTGGAAATACGGCAAGGTAACGCGCCTGAGCGAGTATTTGCGCGAATAGCGTTTCGAAGCGCGGAGGTCACCTGTTTGACATCTTATAGCATGGTGCGAATAACTTTGAAGCCGCATCGCTGCTGTTAGCGTCATGCTTTCAAGCGCCTCTCCTGGCAAATCCGCATAGCTGTTTAATTACAGCGGTTGAATATAAAAAGGTTCAACATAGTCCTCTACCAACAGGCGAACAAGTTGATCTAAAATTGAAGTTTTGTAAAAAATTAAATAACAAAAACCTTTGAAAAACGGTAATTTTGAAGAAATTTTAGCACAATTTTTGGTTGACAATTTTTTTTTTTTCTTCTTATACTACGTCAAATTTACCTTTGGAGTAGGCGCTCTCCAGGAATCACTATGCCGCGGAGATGAAGGGCGAGTGACGCCCGGAACGCTTTTCCAGTGTTACGCTGGTCAGGCTTATCGCGATTAAGCTTGAAAGTTGAGTTAGTGAGGATTGGACATATATCACGGCGAGGGGGAATTAGGAGATAGCGTATGGATATAAAAAAAGTAGCTTTGGCTATTTTTGTAATAATCTCGACGATAGGAATCGCATTTTCAGCGTGGCCGCAAGGGAATTCAAACCGAAGGCAGAGGGAAAATATGAGCGATATTGAAGCACGTGGAAAACAACTAAGGATTGCAATAGATTTGGCTTATAAGAAACTTTCGGATGAGCATGCGATCATGTTTGGCGTTTCAATAACAGATACAGTAGTCAAGTACATACCAGATGGTAGTTCATTTGATGAAGCCGAAGCGATCCTCCGCGCCGCTGGATTTAAAGTATATCCTCATCAACCAAATCCTAATTTACCAGAGAGGGATCCAAATAAATATGCTGTTTTCGCGACTATCGATCAGTACGTTTCAACGCTGGCTTGCAAAATAAGTGTTAACGTTGTCTTGCGTCCGCGCAGAGCTGACGATTACAGTGTTGTGCAGAAGATAGCTGCCACAATACAACGAGCCTGCCTGTGATTAGATCATGAAAGGAGCTATTACATGAGCGAATCCATTCAGATTTTCTTCGAGCCGTTGGGGCAAATACCAGGGACGGGAACCACTTGGTATCACGAGACCTTGGTTTATACGAATTCTTCTGGGCAGCGATTTATTGCCACTTGTGCTCCTACCGCAAATGGGCCGACTGTGCTTAGTAGCCAACTTTCTCAATTGTCTTCAGGCGCATCAGGAAGCTCGACAGATTGGGGAACGTTGGCATGCACATCCGGGTCGCTTGCAGATACCACAGTGAGTGATGCTCTCGGTTATTTAGTGAACCCTAGTTTTCAAACAGAAACTGTAGCATCTGGCGCTGATCTTAGCTCGCAATGGGCGGCAATTGAAGAAGCCGAGCAGCAAATCACAAATGAAAACTTAAACTATTCGCCGTTAACGCTTAATTCCAATTCCGCCGCTGATACTGCTTTAACCGCCGCCGGTATTACTGTGCCTCAAGATTTGGGACTAAGGGGACCTCATTGGGCCCCAGCTTGGGGTAACATTTTGCCAACAACAATGACTCAAACGTCGGATAACCAGACGGTATCTTCAACGACCGATATTAACGGTAATCCTGTGGTGACGGTTGCTGAAAATAATCCAGGGAATACCGCCGATTCGATCCAGATTAATGCGACGACGCAGACTGTAAACATCGAAGCATTTACTTCTGGAAATCTTCAGTTCGACGAAACGACAAGTACTGCGGCCAATGGCACAGAAAACGCCAGTGTCACGGGCACAGGTGCAAACTTGACCCTGATCAATGCTGCCATAAATATTGCGAACGGCGCCTCGGCGACCGTCAACGAGGGTGGAAACAGCATTACCGAAAGCGCCAACGCGCAGGTTACCATAACTGGAACGAATGGCAGTGCGGATAACGTGAACGCGTCGAGTGCGCAAATCACCTTAGATGATAATTCCCAAGCCTGGGCAAACGGCAACGGCGACCAGGTCAACCTGGGGACGGGTGACAGTTTGCAGGCCTTTGGCGGGGGCAATACCATCTACTCGGGAGCCGATGATTTAGCGATGATCGGCAACACCAATAATTCGTACGACGCGGTGTACGCCAACAAGGATGCATTTGGGGGCGCAACGGCAAACGGGCAGAGCACAGGCGTTTATGTGAACAACAATGCCCAGGCCCTTGTGTACGGAAGCGGTAATGGCATAAATGAGGGCACGGGCGACGCTGTGGGCATCTACGGCGGGGGCAATACCATCTACTCGGGAGCCGATGATTTAGCGATGATCGGCAACACCAATAATTCGTACGACACGGTGTCCGCCAGCAATGATGCATTTTGAGGCGCAACG
>JAKAGP010000531.1 GCA_021825785.1 Nitrospirota bacterium | reverse complement strand
GATGCCCAAAGAGGACATAAGGAGTAAGGCGCGGGACATCATAGAAAAAGGTCTGAAGGCCAAAGGGCATGTGTTTAACCTGGGCCATGGGGTGCTGCCGGAGATACCCGCTGAGAATGTAAAGTATCTTGTGGATGCGGTGCACGAAATAAGCGCGGAGGCACGCAGATAAACAAAAGGCCGCCCGTAGGCATATTGCTCTTGAACATGGGCGGGCCGGACAGCCTTGAAGCGGTCGGACCTTTTCTCTACAACCTGTTTTCCGACCGGATGATTGTAAGGCTGGGGCCTGAACCTCTTCAGCGCCCTCTTGCCAGGCTAATATCGGCAATGCGCGCTCCGAAGGCCAGAAAGATGTACGAGCTTATAGGCGGCAAATCGCCTTTGAACGATTTATCTTGGGCCCAGGCCGCGGCGCTTGAAGAGGCGCTTGGGCAGGATTGCCCTTCGGGTGCTGGCCAAGCCGAGGACGGTTTCAGGGTGTATGTTGGAATGAATTACTGGCATCCGTTTGTGTCCGAATCTTTGGCGCAGGCCAGCGCCGAAGGGATAAAGAGGCTTATAGCCATGCCTCTGTACCCGCATTATTCTCTTGCCACAACCGGTTCTTCATTAAGGGGGCTGAAAAGGGAACTGGCCAAATACAGTTTTGAATGCCAGGTTATCCCCCATTGGTACAGGCAGCCGGACTATATATCCGCTCTTGTATTGAAGATAAAGGAGGGCATGGCAAGGTTTGGCCATGGGGAGGATGTGTTTGTGCTTTTCAGCGCTCACGGCCTGCCTGTAAAATTCCTCGAAATGGGGGATGTTTACGTTGAGCATATCAGGGGTACGATAAGCGCGGTCAGGGGTTTCCTGGAGATGGACTATGCGCTTTCTTTCCAGTCCAGGACAGGGCCGGTAAAATGGATTGAGCCGTACACGGATGAGATGCTGAAAGAGCTTGCAAGGCAGGGGGCCAGAAACGTACTGATTGTCCCCATAAGCTTCATCTCCGATCATGTGGAAACGCTTTATGAGATTGATATTCTTTATAAAAAACTGGCTAAAAATCTCAACATAAGGCTTGAAAGGACTGAATCCCTGAACACGGAACCTTTGCTTATAAAAGCAATGGAGGATATAATCTGCATGAAACGCAAGGAGCTGGGCTGGTGAAGGCGATTATAGCCGGGGGCGGCATATCAGGGCTGTCGCTTGCTTATTTCCTTAAGGCCGGGGGGATAGCCCCGGTAGTTTTCGAAGCCACGCCCAGACCGGGTGGCAAGATACGCACCGAAAAGGCGCAGGGATTTTTGTGTGAATGGGGCGTAAACGGGTTCCTGGATAACAAGCCCAGGACTCTGGAGCTTGCGGGCAGGCTTTCCCTGGAAGCACTCAGGAGTTCGGATGCCGCAAGGAAAAGATTCGTGCTCAGGGGCGGCAAGCTAAGAAAAATACCCGAAGGGCCTGGTGAATTTATTTCCTCCGGTGTATTAAGCCCTCTTGGAAAGCTGAGGCTTGTGCTGGAGCCCTTCATAAAACCAAACCTTTCTGATGAAACTCTGGCCGGTTTTGCTAGAAGACGCCTAGGTAAAGATGCGTTTGAAAATCTTATAGACCCGATGGCATCGGGTGTTTACGCGGGCGACCCGGAAAAGATGAGCGTGGAGAGCTGTTTTCCACGGATAAAGGCCATTGAGAAAAAACATGGCAGCCTGATAAAAGGGATGATCGCCTTGGGGAAAGAGGCGAAGAAGACCGGGAAGGCAAAGGTGGGCCCCGGCCCCGGCGGCACACTGACCTCATTTTCTGGCGGTATGGAAGAGATAATAAAAGCGCTCAGGCTGGCCCTGGATGACAAGGTTGCTGTTAACAGCAGGGCTGTTTCAATTGAAAAAACGCAAGGGGGATACAGGCTTTTACTTGATGAGGGGGCCCCGGCAGAGGCAGAAATGCTTGTGCTTGCCTGCCCGGCATACGAAAGCGCTGAAATCCTTCGCGATCTTGACGAAAGGCTCTCCGTTCTTCTGTCTGCCATAGCGTATCCGCCGGTCTCGGTTATCTGCCTGGGTTTCAGCAGGCAGAAGATAAATTTCCCGGTGGACTCATTCGGTTTTTTAGTGCCCTTTCGTGAAAGGAAGAGCGTGCTTGGCGTGCTTTTCGATTCAAGCATTTTCCCGGAGAGGGCGCCTGAAGGGCAGGTGCTTTTAAGGATTATGGCCGGGGGTGCAAGAATGGGTAAGGTGGCCATGCTGGATGACGAAAAACTGCTGGATACCGTAATGGCGGACCTTCGGGCTATACTCGGAATTAAGGCCACTCCGGATATGGTAAGGATATTCAGGCATGAAAAGGCCATTCCTCAGTACGAGCCCGGGCATACGGAAAGGCTGCGTGAAATTGACTCCATAATGGCCGGGCATCACGGGCTATACCTTGCAGGCAACGCATACAGGGGAATCGCCCTGAACGACTGCATAGAAAACTCGGCCCTGCTGGCTGAAAAGATCATAAAG
>JAKAGP010000530.1 GCA_021825785.1 Nitrospirota bacterium | reverse complement strand
TCCTGCTCGCGCTGGACGTATGGGAGCACGCCTTCATGCTCGATTACGGGCTGAACAGGAACGAATACATAGAGGCCTTCATGCGCAACATCAACTGGAACGTAGTGGAACAGAGGCTTGAAGCGGGGGCGAACATATGGAAATAAAGGAGCAGAAAAAACAGCTTCCCCTGGAGATGAGCGAAGGGTTCATAAACCTCCTCAAGCAGTGGAAAGAGCTTGAAGACGAGACGATAGCGGACTCCGGCGAACTGATGGAAAAAAGCGGCAACCCGGTCGTAAACATGGTAATGGAGATGATAAGGCACGATTCCCAGAAGCACAAGGCGATGCTCGGGCTGCTCATAAACGGCCTCACCAGCCAGCACATACACCTGAACCCGGACGAACTGGCCCCCCTGGCCGGGAGCCTCAACAAGCACATTGAAGCGGAATCCAAGTCCGTCGAGATAGCCACCAAGGCCCTGGAACAGAGCGAACTTTTCGTCACGCGCTACATCCTGACCATGCTCCTTGCGGACGAGGCCAAGCACCACAGGCTTCTGGGCGACCTGAACGAGGTGATGCTTAAGAGGGCAACCATCTTCGTGACATAAAAAGGGGGCCGTCACCCGATGGACGCAAGCAGGTACTACGAGCTTTTCCGCTTCCTCATGAGGCAGTACTGCCACCTGGAAGAGGACATCGAGTTCGTCCCGGACATAAAGGGCTGGAGCGAACAGCACGGGATGGGAGCAGACAAGGCTGACGAGGCCAGGCTGCTCAAATTCATCCCGGAGGACTCATCCGGGTGCATGCTGCTTGTCCGCAAGGACATGCCCGAAGAGCTTGTAAACGAGCGGATAAACGCCCTCAGGATGCGCTCGCAGATGATAAAGTCCGTGCGGAGGGACTGGGCCGACCTGCTCGACACGCCCCACAAGCGTCTGGCGTATTTTTTCCTGAGCGAGTTCGCCCTGGCCCTCCCGGAAACCGGCGGGGACGCCTTCCGCGCCGACGAATGGGCGATAGGCGAGATGCACACCCTGGGATACATCAAGCCCCAGGACTACGAACGCACGCCCTGAGCCTGTTTTTTCAAATCAGTCCGGCAGGCCGAAATAGAATGTGGAGCCCTTGCCCGGCTCGGATTTAACGCCTATGCAGCCGCCGTGGCGCTCGACTATCTTTTTGCAGATGGCAAGGCCTATCCCCGTGCCGGGATATTTGCCCTTTTCATGCAGGCGCTGGAACACAATAAAAATGCGCTCATAGTCCTCGCTCCTTATGCCTATCCCGTTGTCGCTGACAAGGAAAAGCCACCCCTGCCCCATTTGTTCGCACCCCGCGGGGTTTTTCTCCCCCTCGGCCCTTTCGGCCCTGATGGCAATCCTCGGAGGCTCCTCCCGCCTGTACTTTATCGCGTTGCCCAGCAGGTTCTGAAAGAGCTGGACTAACTGCGTTGCGTCGCCTTTTACAACGGGCAGGTTTTTTTGTCCGGACTCAACCCTGGCCCCGCTTTCCTCTATTGCCATTTTCAGGTTCAGGACGGCCTTTTCCAGCGCCGCCGCCATATCGACGGGCGCGAAATCCCTTTTGGTGGTGCCCACCCTGGAATAGGCCAGCAGGCCGCTTATAAGCTCGTCCATGCGTTTTGTCCCTTCCATTATATAAGTTATGAATTCCCTGCCCTTGTCATCGAGCACGCCGCTGTATTTCCTTTTAAGCAGCCCTGCAAAGCCCGCCACGGTGCGCAGGGGCTCCTTCAGGTCGTGGGACACAATATAGGCAAACTGCCTGAGTTCCCCGTTTGCCGCCTCGACCTCCATCTTGCTCCTGTAGAGCATCTGCTCCCGCTGCTTCAATTCCCTGAACAGCAGGTCCTGGGGCCTCACCAGCCCCGTCTCTATGATGGCCTTGTATATGAGGAAGAACCCTGTGATTTTCAGGAAATGCCCGGCCACGATAAAGGGGTCGTAAACGCCCACATAGAAGGTAAAGCAAAGCTCCGAGGCGATTATTGCGGCTATCGAGGCGTAGAGCAATTTAAGGACGCCCGGGTCGAAACTGTCTTTATGCCTGTGCAAAATGTAAATGGACGCAGCCAGCATGAGGACTATGGCGTACTCGCTTATTTTTTTGAAGGGCGTAAGCCCCACGCCCTCAATATAGCACGCGGGGAAGTTGTGCCACTGGAAAACGGAAAGGAGCAGCAGGGAAGTAACCGCAAAATAAGCCGCAAATACAGGGCCTGTCCTGATTTTTCTGCCGGTGAGCATCGGGGCGGCAAGGAACGAGACCGCCTGGATGAAGCGGGCGATTATCCAGAGCTGAGTGGCCGCATTCGCCCCCTGCAAGTCCGGGAAGACCCCCATCCCCTCGTAGGCAAGCGCATGCAGAAAATCCACCGCGCCCACAAAAAGAAACGATAGCCCGATAAAGAGCAGGTAGCCGTTTTTGATGTTCCGGCGGGAATTCCATGCCAGCATGAAAATGCCGCCTGCCACTATCAGGCTGAAGAGCTCGG
>JAKAGP010000529.1 GCA_021825785.1 Nitrospirota bacterium | reverse complement strand
AGGGGCCATTATATCCTCAATCTCGGGCTTTCGATACGCCAAAAAGAGTTCTGGATTGACATTTACAATCACGCCAATATCGGGCTTGCCGTAAGCTTTTGCGGCGAAGAGGACAAGCATTTCCGCGAGGAAGTCATTTCCCTGCTGTCCTAGCTCAGCGCCGCATATTGCGGGCCCGCAGGTCCAGCGCTTTTTTATCGCTTACGTTGAGGGAAATTATCCTGCCAGCTATCTTTTTTGGGACCTCACTCTAAAACGGCATTTATTGCGGCGAATCCGGTTATGTTGCGATGTCTTTATGATTAAACTTTTTTGGTCCTATCGCCAAGGGCCGGAATTCTGTGAACAGCCCCTGAGGGCTTCCTGGCAGAAGACCAAGGCAAAATCACTTGAGGACACTTGACTTTCATATAAAAATTTTTATATATTTTCTTTTAAAGAAGTAGGAGTGATACTAAATTCTCCTTAGTGTGACATACGTTACACCATCTTGAATGGAGAATGGGTATTCGCAAAATAAAAAAACGTTAATATAGCAGTGGAGATGAAAAATGGAAGAGTTGCTGAATATATTCAAGGCCTTTTCGGACGAGACAAGGCTAAGGATTCTTAAGCTCCTGGAGCACGGAGAGCTTTGCGTCTGCGACCTGGTAGCCGCCCTCGAGCTGGTGCAGCCGAAAATCTCGTTTCATCTCGCCATACTTCGCGAGGCGGACCTGGTAAAAGACAGGAAGGAAGGCAAATGGACTCACTACCGCCTGAACGAATCGGACATGTTCAGGCGTATGCTCCTTTATTCCGCCATTGAAAGGATACCAGTGGGTTCGATTGCCCAGGACATGGCCCGTCTGGAAAAATTCCTGGGGCAAAAGACCGGGGTCAAGATTGAAAAAACTACAAAAAAAAGCGCAGTGCTGCGGGAGGTAAGGTGAAAAGAATAATTTTTTTGTGCACCGGCAACACATGCCGGAGCCAGATGGCTGAAGGATTCGCAAGGGAGCTTGGCAGAGGACTCATAGAGGCGCATAGCGCAGGAGTAAATCCAGCCGGCCATGTCCATCCGAAGGCGATAGCAGTAATGAAGGAAGCCGGCATCGATATCTCCAGACAGTCATCTAAGGGAATAGATATGGAACATCTCCTGAAGATGGATATGGTCATAACTCTTTGCAGCAACGCCGAGGCGACCTGCCCGGTTACTCCGCCCCAGATAAAAAGAGAACACTGGCCAATCGAAGACCCAGTTTCGGCACCGGGGACAGAGGAAGAGATACTGGACGAGTTCAGAAAGGCAAGGGGTGAAATCAAAAAAAGAATGGAAAATCTTGTAAAGGAGCTGCGGGATGGCGGCAACATCTAAAAAACTGTCTTTTCTCGATAGATTCTTAACCTTATGGATATTCCTCGCCATGGCGGTTGGTGTGGGGGCCGGGTATTTTTTCCCATCCATGCCGGCGCTCATAAACAGGTTCCAGGTGGGCACGACCAACATTCCCATAGCCATCGGGCTTATTCTCATGATGTACCCGCCCCTTGCCAAGGTGAAATACGAGGAGCTTGGGGACGTCTTCATTAATAAAAAGGTGCTTGGCCTCTCGCTGGTGCAAAACTGGGTCATCGGTCCAGTTCTGATGTTTCTTTTGGCGATAATTTTCCTGCGCGGCTATCCGGAATACATGGTGGGTCTCATAATGATAGGCCTTGCACGCTGCATCGCAATGGTTATCGTATGGAACGACCTTGCCTGCGGAGACCCTGAATATGCGGCGGGTCTTGTTGCCTTTAATGCCGTTTTCCAGGTCGTTTTCTTTTCGGTATACGCGTATTTATTCATCACGGTGCTACCGCCATGGCTCGGGCTAAAGGGAGTGGTCGTAAACGTCACCATAGGCCAGATAGCAAAGAGCGTTTTTGTTTATCTGGGTATCCCGTTTTTGGCTGGCATGATAACCAGGTTCAGCCTGATTAAGATCAAGAGCCCGGAGTGGTATAGAAAGGAGTTCATACCAAGAATAAGCCCGATCACCCTGATATTCCTGCTCTTTACGATCATCGTCATGTTTTCACTCAAGGGTAATTACATAGTGAGACTTCCGCTTGACGTGGTGCGTGTGGCAATTCCGCTGCTTATCTATTTTGTGGTCATGTTCCTGGTCTCCTTCTATCTTGGGAAGAGGATCGGCGCGGACTACGAGAAGACAACCACCCTGGCCTTTACCGCAGCAAGCAACAATTTTGAGCTTGCTATCGCTGTAGCTGTCTCGGTTTTCGGGCTCAATTCTGGCGCGGCCTTTGCCGCAGTCATCGGCCCGCTTGTTGAGGTGCCTGTCATGATAGGGTTGGTCAATGTCGCGAGTTATTTCAAGAAAAAATATTTCACCTCTTGCGAGATAAAAACCATGAAACCCGTGTGAAAAATGTGGTAGCGAAGAAACGTGAAAATTGAAAATCAAGATCTACGACCCGAGGAGCCCTGCTGACGAAGAATGACGGCACCGTAATTCGCTG
>JAKAGP010000528.1 GCA_021825785.1 Nitrospirota bacterium | reverse complement strand
GCCGATTGCGGGGAAGAAGGCCAAAACCATGCATGAGGCAAAAAGAATCAAAAATGCCCGTCTCACAAAAACCCTCCGCCTGCGACCCGTTTCCTTATGCCGTCCATCTTATCATCAACGCAATATTGTTGCAATTACTAATCATCCTTTAACTTGCAATTCCCTGCAGCTTGCTGCAGGGTCCCTTGAGTCATCCCCTCACCCTCCGCTTCGGGACCAGTGCGCTCCTCCCTCTCCCAATGGGAGAGGGTTGGGGTGAGGGAGTCCTTGGCCTTGGATACCCTGCAGCTTGCTGCAGGGTATCCATCGGGAAATAAATCCTCGCATCAAAATCAATTTTTGAGATAGGTTCTGTTCAGGTTTACCCTGCAGTTGCATAATTGATGTTCCCAGCGGGGGAATTTCCTCCCCACAGGGAATATCAATGTGCTCAGGGCAGGGCCTGCCGGGCCAGTATGACCAAAGCTATCCCGATTGCCAGCGCCATCAGGTTTAAAAGCATGCTTGCTCCATGGAGCCTTCCGAATTTCCTCCGGGGAGCTGAATCCGGGGCCGCCTCGAACGAGGGCACGGACTTTTTCACCCGCAGGATCGCGGGATAGAGCAAAAACCTGTGTGCCGCATTCAGGAGAAGCGCCAGGACGAGGAGGGAAAGCGAAGGCCCGCGTCCCCCGCCCGCCGACAGGAAAAAAAGCAGCGCCAGAAAAGACAGGGCGAGCTTGTAAAGGAAATACCCCGGAAACAGTCTCCCCACAATCTCCCCCGCCTTGTCCCTTCCGTAGGACCTGAATATCGCGGGCGTTACAAGGAACGTGTAAATCGCCATCCCGCCCGTCCAGAGGGCAAGCGCAAGACTGTAAAGGGCCGAAAACGAAAACGCGCCACCGTGCATCTTTCAAGCCCAGGTTTTTATCTTTATCCGGCGGACTGCGCCTTTCTCCATCCCAGGCCCGCGAGGCGCTCCATGCGCTTGAAAGTCCAATTCCTGAATTCCTGGATATATTTGAGCCGGTCCTGCCTGCTTAATTTTAGAAGCTCCGCCTTTTCCCTCGCGGAGTCCTCGGCGTCTCCCGGATAGAGGCCCTTCCACGTGCAGTAGCCCTCGTCGAAGAGGAACCCCGGGGTGATGCCGGAGGCCGATCTTGCCATCTTGCTTAAAGAGGCAAACCTGGCAATCTCCATGTCGTAGGCTATAACCCAGCCGTTGTCCGCTATCATCGTCTCCGGGTCGAAAGCGACGCCGCCCGAGCAGCCGGGGCAGTAAAGCCCCCTTATGACCTCGACCGGCATTATCTCGTCCCTGAGGTTGAAGCTTGCCGCCGCCGCCCCGCACTTGCAGATGATCTTATGGTCTACGCACATGGCTGCCTCCTTGCCGGATGTCCGGTTGTCTTTTTGCGTCCGTTTTATTGCAATCGGGGCAAAGCCCGTAAAATCCTATCTCGTTTCCGGTAATCTCGTAGCCCATTTTCAGGGCTTCCGGTATCTCAAGGTCGAATGTGTGCTCTATATCGACGATCCTGCTGCACGAGATGCAGATAAGATGATGATGCGGCCTCGTCCTGGGGTCGTAGCGCCTCTTGGCCGGATCGATTGAAAGCTCAAGGAGCCGCCCCTTGTCCCTGAGGGAGGCCAGCGTGTTGTAGACCGTGGCGAGCGAGAGGCCGGGAAACCGCCCGGCCACCGCCGCGTAGATTTCCTCCGCGCCCGGGTGGGCCGTGTTTCCGTCCAGGTATTCGAGTATCGCCAGCCTCTGGGGGGTGAGCTTCAGGCCGAGCAGCCTGCATATGCCCGCGGGCTCCAGGCCGGCTTCTTTCTTCTCCGGCCCCTGATGCGTATTCTTACCCTTCACTTGTAATCATTCTAAATTGAAAATCATTCTTTGTCAAGATTTTATGCCGGGAGGGCGTCGGATTTGTGGGGCCCGTATCCGTCCCCCCCGGAGAAAAACGCATCTGCCTGTTCCTGGAGAGAAGCGAAGAGCGGACGGATCACGGCGGGCCGCATCTTAACAATGGCTTGATATTCGCCCTTGGCGGCAGTTTAAATGGAGCCGTCTGCTTACGCCCGGAACCGCGCGCTGATCGGAAGGAGCGGGCAGATGCCCCGCCTTGCCCACAAATCCGATGCAGGCCCTCCCGGGATATCACGTTTACTCGATCATTTTTTAGCCATATAATAGGATTTATGGCTGAAGATATAATGACCCCCGAAGTCGTAAAGGCGCTGACGGAGGCCTTCAAGGGGCTCAGGGACGATGTCACGCTTCATGTATTCACGAAGAGGGGCAGCAATGAGCAGTTCAACGATATACTCTCCGGCCTTGTAAAGGGCATCGCCTCTCTCGACAAGCGGATAAAGGCGTATTTCCATGACATCGCGGACGAGAGGGACGCGGCCGCGAGGCGCTACGGCGTTGAAAGGTCGCCCACCCTGCTTATAAGCCCGGAGAGATACAGGATCAGGTACACGGGCGCCCCAATCGGCGAGGAGGGCCGCTCCTTCATAGCC
>JAKAGP010000027.1 GCA_021825785.1 Nitrospirota bacterium | reverse complement strand
AACGACACGACCTTCACGGACTTGAACAACAGCGGCCGCGTCTCCTACGCCAGGGGGTTCTTCAACAACCGCGTCATGATGAACACGGATTACAACACCCACTACGACCAGACGGAGACCGAGGTCACCACCACTTCCAGCGGGCTGGTCTATTTCCAGGTCTTCCCGTTCAACGGGTTCTCCCTTGAGAGTGTAACGGCGCCCGCGACGACGGCGTTCCAGCAGAACCCGGACGACATGACGTATCAGGACAAGGCGCTCACGGACGGCGACACCAAGACCAGCGCGGGCATAGACGTCGGCTGGGGGAACTATCAGCAGAAGAACAACTCCCTCGCGAACTGGAACATGGGACTGAAATTCCAGGACACGCCCGCCGTCAACGCCCTTTTCGTCTATGTCGACAGGGACGTCAGCCAGCTTTTATCCGAGGTCCCGAACCCCTTCAACTGGCAGGTCTGCACTAGCGCGGACAACCAGAACTGGTCGTGCCAGCCTGTGGTGGCGCTCTACCAGCCCTTCGGCCAGCCGCCAAACCAGAACCCCAGGTTCGAGATAGACCTGCCCGGGGACCTGAATTCGACGTGGGTGAAGGTCGTGGTAAAGCCCCTGAACCCCTCGACCCCGGTGGTCCTTTCGCAGTCGCAGTTTCAGCACATATACGTTACCGAGGTGCAGGCCTTCGAGCGCAAACAGGCCCGCGAGGTGCAGGGCCAGACGGAGACCGCATCTTCGTCCCAGTACGACCTGAGCCTGCGGGCGTCCCTGCTCAGCCGTCCGCAGCTTTTCTACGACTTCAACCTGATCTATTCCATCAACTCCGGCTCCGGACAGCCCAGCACCACAAACTACACGATATCAAACGGTTTTACGGTGCTGCACAGGTTCAGCAGCATATTGACCGGCACTGCCAGGGTCTCCCGCGACGAGGTCGAAAACGAGGCCGGCACCGGGACATCCTATCTCTACAGCGCGTCTCTGACCGCCGTGCCTGTGCCCGCCCTGAACGACAACCTGATCTATAGCGGCTCCACTTCCTCCGCCGACGGGATAACCACGACGACAAACGCGGTGTTTCTGAACAATACCGCGGAACTCTACCAGGGCATAAGCGCGTATGCCAGGGCGGGCGTCAATTTCGGCAGTTCGAGCAACGGCATCGAGAGCACGAGCTACACTTACAATTTCGGCTCGACCCTCACCCCGTACCGCACCCTTTCCCTGAACATGGACTATTCCGAATCGCACACCTCCGAAAACGGCGTGCCCGTCCTGCCCGGCGTCCAGCCCTCCACGGTCACTCCGCAGGCGAGCTCGGAATTCCACACGAATACCGCCGACGTGTCGGTCTCGTGGTCGCCGTTCAGCACGCTTTATGCCGTTTTGGCCATCGACTACGTCTCCACGGAGCAGACCTCCCGCACGGCCTACAATTACAACGTAAGCTGGTCTCCGTTTCCGTATGGCGCGGTCCAGTTCTCCTTTGCGTACAACGAGTCCATAGGGACGGTCCCCGACGCGCCCACCTCCAGGACGATAAGCCCCAGCATGAGGTGGAGGATAGCGCAGCGCACGTTCCTGGACGTCTCCTATGCGATACTGAAAAGCGAGGACGACCTTGCCGTTTCGAATTCGGACTCTGTCTATGCGACGTTCAAGAAATTCTTCTGACGGATATATGAAAAGACTATGGCGGGAGGGCGGAAAATATTGACAAACAATAATGGAAACTATCATAATTACCGAACCAAATGTTCGGGAACAATAATGGCTGACCTGAAGCGAATCGTCCTGCTTGCCGTCGTGCTGGCCCTTGCGGGCTGCGGCGGAAAGGCCGGCGTTTATCACGACAAGAACATGGATTTCGGCTCCATCCGCACCGTGGCCGTGATGCCGTTTATGAACCTCACTTCGGACGCCGGCGCGGCTGAAAGGGTGAGGGACGTCTTTTCGGACTCGCTTCTTGCCACTGGCGCGGTGTACGTGCTTCCCTCCGGCGAGGTGGCCCGCGGGCTGGCCAGGGCGGGGGTGAACACGCCTTCCGCGCCCGCCCCGTCCGAGGTCAAGACCTTCTGCAGTTTTGTGAAGGCTGACGCGGTCATCACCGGGGTCATAAGGGAATACGGGGAGGTCAGAAGCGGCAATACCTCCTCCACCATCATCTCCGTCAGCCTTCAGATGATGGAGGCGCAGAGCGGCCGGATTGTATGGTCGGCCTCCGCCACTGAAGGCGGCATCACCATCTGGGACCGGCTTTTTGGAGGGGGCGCCGAGCCTATGAACGCCATTACGCAAAAAGCCGTTGATGAGCTTATCAAGAAGCTTTTCGCGTAGCTCCTTCCATCTGCTTGTTGCTGCCGTGCTGGTCCTTGCGGGCGTGGTCTGCGGGTGCGCGGGCCCCGGCGTCAGGACCCCTCCGGTGCCGGGCTCGTACGGCAGGAAGATGACAGTCGTGGTCCTGCCGGTCCAGAACTTGAGCAGGACGGACGCCCCGCTCAGGGACATCAGGCGTTTGTTCGAGGAGCGGCTGAGCAAGCTTGGCCTGAAGGTCGTTCCGGAAAGTGTCGTGGAGCAGGTGATGGCCAGGCACCGGATGCGCGACGTCGGGGGGCTGGACGCCGAAATGTCCAGGGCCTTCGGCAAGGAGGCCGGCGCTGGCGCGGTCCTCATTACCGACCTTGAGCTCTACGACCCCTCCTATCCTCCAAAGCTGGCGCTTACCGTCAGGCTGGTTGCCGCGGGGTCGGACGAGCCTGAAATCCTCTGGATGGACAGCGCCGGACTTTCAGGCAATGACAAGCCCGGCCTCCTTTCGCTCGGCATTGTGCGCAATCCCCGCGCGCTGCTGGAAAAGGCGGCCGCCCGCCTCACGGACTCGCTGAGTGACGCGCTTTCCGGCCGCTGGTCGAAAGCCCCGGGCGTGGTCATGGCGGACAGGTTCAGGCCAGATAGATATTACAAATCACCCCTGCTGGACCCCAGCCGGAGGTACACGGTCGTGGTGGCCCCGTTCTACAATCTCAGCCACAGGAGCGAGGCGGGCAACATAATGATGCTGCATTTCGTGGAGCAGCTTTGCCGTCACAGGAAGCATTTTCGCGTGATCGAGCCCGGCCTGATAAGACACGAGTTCCTCAATGAAAGGATAATCATGAACGACGGCATATCCTTCGCCAATGCCGATGCCCTTTTCAGCCAGTTGCGCGCGGACCTGATTGTCACGGGCAAGGTCCTGGACTACCAGGACTACAAGGGGGCCCAGGGCAATCCCTCGGTCAATTTCGACACCATTGCGATCGAAAACAAGAGCCACGAGGTGATCTTTTCCTCCGCCGATTCCGCAACCGGCAACAAGGGCGTTTACTTTTTCGACCGGGGCAGCATAAGCACCGCCCATGCAATGGCGTCCGCGATGGCGAGGTCCGTCGTGGAGCTTATGATAAAGGGATGAGGGAAAGGGCGTGTATTTCTTTGGAAATCACGGCCTCAATTTTTAACTTGAATTTCTTAAAGGGTATATGTTTAAATTTTAGGTCTTTAATATTATGAACTTTAGCTTGGAAACGCATAAGCCTTCAGCAGCCGGTCGTATCTGGAAGTCAACCTGCCTGGATTTTTCGCCGCGTAAAGCCCTTGTGGCGGTGGTGCGGGCCGCAGCGGCAGCCATGATATCCGCATCTGTTGTCCTCGTCCTTGGGATGCCGGCCTTCGCATCCGGAGCAACAGCAAAAACCCACAAGCTGCCGGTTATCGGCGGCAAGGATGTGGTTGCCACGGTTGAGGGGGAGCCCATAACGGTGGATGAGTTCAATCAGGCCATCGGGATGATACACGAGAAGATGACCGGGGAGAAGAAGGCCACCCCCATAGATTACTCCAGGATACTGGACCGCCTGATAGCGGTGAAGCTCGTCGGGCTGGAGGCCAGGAACATCGGGCTTGACGACCTGCGGGAAGTCAAGGACTTCATGAAGGCGTACACCACGAAGACGCTCATAGTGATGGAGGTGGCGGACCACCTGAAAGACGCGAAGCCGGACCCCGCCCTCGTGCGGAAGATTTACAGGGCCTATGTGAAGCAGTACAAGCTTGAATCCGTTGACTTCAAGGTCAAGTCCTTCGCGGACGAGGCGAAAAAGAAGATGGCCGCGAAGAAGAATTTTGAGAAGGTCGTCTCCGACGCGATCAAAAAAGGCATCGCCCAGGGCGATATAAAGGGCAGCCTCACGAAACCCGAAAAGATGCTGATGCCGGTGGCCGAAGAGGTCAGCCGGATGAAGCCTGGCCAGATAAGCCCGGTGATACCGGCGGGCGTAAACAATTATGTTATCGTGAAGCTCGTCGGGTTCGCCTATCCCAAAGACCCAGCCGCCATGAAGAGGGCGCAGAGGGACGCCCTGCAGTACGAGCAGGTGAAGCTCTACGGCGCCTATGTGAGCCAACTGGCGAAGAAACACGTGAAGGTGCATAAAGACGTCATGAAGGCGCTGGACAAGATCGATTATGCCTCCAAGAAGTTCGATATGGCCAAATTCATGAAGGACAAGCGCGTCCTGGCGGATGTGGACGGGGCGCGGCCCATCACGGTTGGAGACCTGGGGGCCGAGATGGACAAGTACTTCTATCACGGCACGGACAAGGTCGCGAACAAGAAGATTCTGCAGATAAAGGACAAGCTCTTCAACGATATGCTGGCCAAGAGGCTCCTGGTCGAGCAGGCGCGCAAGCATGGCGTGGACAAGGCTGAGAAATACAAGCAGATGGTCGCGGACCGCGAAGCGGGGGTGCTTTTCGAGGAATTCATGAAGAGGGTTGTCGCGCCGGACGTGAAGGTCGGCCTCGCCGAGCTGAAGACATACTACAAGGGGCACATTGGGGACTTTTCCTCTCCCCGGATGGTGAAGGTCAGGAGCATGGCCTTTGCGAAGCGCCAGGACGCCATGACGGCCGCCGCCATGCTCGAGAAGGGCGACAGTTACGGATGGGTAAAGACCAACGCCGCCGGCCAGTTGCCGAAGGGGGCGAAGGGGGCGAAGGGGGTGCTTGATTTCGGCGGGGGTCTCATAACATTTTCCAGCATGCCGGAGGGCGCACAGAAGGCCCTGGCTGACGCGAAGGAAGGCGATAACAGGGTCTTCGCCTATTCCAACCTGTTCTATGTGCTGTTCCTTGAAAAAAATGTTCCTCCCAAGCCGCAGTCCTTCGACACGGTGAAGGAAGACATTTACAAGAAGGTGTACACGCAGAAATTCAACCAGGCTGCCGATGTCTGGATATCCAAGCTGAAGAAGGCCTACAAGGTCCGGATATTTGACGCGTCCCTCAAACTGGACGAGCCGGCGGTGTCCGGGGGCAAGACGGAAACAACCCAAAAGACGGAAACAATCAAAAAGTAAAAACCGAAGGACGAGCGGGTGGTATGTCTACTTTGAAAGCAAAAACCAGGCTGGCGCTGCTAATAACGGTGAGTCTTCTTGTTGCATCCGGGGCGGTCCTGTTTTTCGCGGCCGGCGGACAGGCCGCGTGGAAATTCAAGCAGCAGGGGTGTCTTGACTGCCATAAGGATTTCGGAAAGAAGTATCTTCCCATGAAGGACCTTCACCCCGGCGTCAAGGACGACAAGTGCGAGGACTGCCACCTGCGGCACGGCCTTATACCCAAGCTCCTTCTGAAGGACATAGGCAACGACCTGTGCCTGAAATGCCATGAACCGAAGAGTCTGGGCCTGGACAAGAAACACATCCACTCGGCGCTCACCATGGGGGGCAAATGCACCTCCTGTCACGACCCGCACGGCTCGGACCACAGCCAGCTTCTGAAGGCGGACGGCAACGGCCTGTGCTACCAGTGCCACAAGAAGGCGGAGTTCGAAAAGAAGGACGTCCATCCGGTGATCGCGTCCCAGGGTTGCAGCGCCTGCCACCTGCCGCACAGCTCGGACCAGCCTGATTTGCTCAAGGGCGGCGAGTCCAAGCTCTGCGTTTCCTGCCATGACAGCTCGAAAGGCTCCTTCAGGAAGGAGCACGGCGGCTATCCGGTGGAGAAAAGCTCCTGCACAATGTGCCATAACCCTCACTCCTCGTCCAACCCGGACCTGCTCAAGACCAGCGTGCATAATCCGGTGGAAAACGCCGAGTGTTCAATGTGCCATGTGCCGGCCGGCTCGGCCAAACCCTTTGATGTGACCAAAAAGGGCAGCGAGCTTTGCTATCAATGCCACGACAAGCAGCAACTCACGGCCGGAGGCACCGTGGAACACAAGCCGTTCGAGCAGGGAGCATGCCTTTCCTGCCATAACCCGCACGCCTCCGAAAACGGCAAGCTCCTGTTAAAAAACGGCAACAGGCTTTGCCTGTCCTGCCACAAATCCATGGCCACGCCGGTATCCGATAACCATGCCCCTGTACAGAGCAAGACGGGATGCCTCTCATGCCATCAGCCGCATGCCTCCAAAAACGACAATCTGCTCGTGCAAAAGGGCGAGGCCCTGTGTTATAGCTGCCATGCCAAGGAAAAGGAGGCGCTGAAGGCCAAATACCAGCACTTCCCTTTCAACTCCGGCATGTGCACGTCCTGCCATGACCCGCACGGCTCGAACCTGCCGTACATATTCAAGGGCAGGATGGACGATGTCTGCTATTCGTGCCATACGGACGCCCGGGAGAAATTCGCCAAGAATATCGTCCATCAGCCGGTGAGCATCGCATCGTGCAATTCCTGCCATTCTCCCCACGGCTCCGACAACAAGGACATACTTAAGGCGGAGGGCTCGAAGCTCTGCGTGCAGTGCCACAGCGGCTTCATGAAACCAGCCGCCCAGGACGGCTCAACACATCCGCCCTTCAAGGAGGGCATGTGCCTTACGTGCCATGACCCCCACGCGAGCAACCTGACGGGCATGCTCGTTGAAAGGCAGGACAAGATATGCTTCCAGTGCCATTCGGACATATCGACCGGCATAAGCAACGGGACCAGCGTCCATCAGCCGGTCAAGGACGGCCTCTGCACCAAGTGCCACAGTCCTCACAAGTCCAAGCTGCAGAACCTTTTGCTTGCGCAGAGCCCGGACCTCTGCCTGAGCTGCCACAAGGCGATATTAGCCAGGATAAAGGGGCCGCATGTCCATCCGCCGGCCACCGGGGACTGCCTGAGGTGCCATAAACCGCATTTCTCGGACAAGCCTTCGCTCGTCGCGGCCAAATCGCTTCAGGAGCTTTGCGGAAGCTGCCATAACCTCACGGACAACGCCTTTGCCAAGGCGCATATCGGCATAAGCGCCAGCGTTATGGACTGCACGAGCTGCCACGAGCCTCACGGTTCGAAATCGAAGGACCTCTTCAAGGACGTGGTGCATCCTCCCTTTGAGGGCGGCATGTGCGAGCAGTGCCACATTGTGGTGAAGAAATGAAAGGAGAAGGGGCCAAGTTGAGGTTTTTTACCAGATCGCTGTTTGTCCCGCTCATAATGGCACTTTGCCTGGCCGGACTCGGCGCCGTGGGCTTGATCAGGGCCGCACGGGCCGACGACGCCAGTTATCTTCTAAAACCCGGCGCCAGGGGGAAGGTGTGCCTCACATGCCATGATGATTTTGCCGCCAAGCTGAAGGACGCCTACGTGCACACGCCCGTCAAGGACGGGGACTGCACCGGATGCCACAGTCCGCATGCCTCCTCCCACGGCAAACTGCTGTCGGCCTCCACCCGGGGCATCTGCTTTACCTGCCACCCGGATATAGTCCCCCAGAATGCGGTAAGCACGCATCCGGTGGCGGCTGAGGGCCATTGCGTAAAATGCCACGACCCCCACGCGTCAAACAACCCGTTTCATCTGCTGAAGTCCGGCAACGAAGTTTGTTTCCAGTGCCACAAAAATATGGAAAAGAGGGTTTCCACGGTCAAGTTCAAGCACTGGCCGGTCGAAAAGGGCTGCACCAATTGCCACAGCCCTCACGGGTCGGCGGCATCGGACTACCTGCTTGTAAAGAAGGTGCCGGACCTCTGCCTGGGCTGCCACAAGATAGACAGCCCGGAGATCGCGAAACAGCACAATAACTACCCGGTGCAAAACGCACGCTGCACTACCTGCCATAATCCGCACGGCTCGAACACGGCGGGCATCCTCTACGACAACGTCCACCCGCCGATGGCGGCGAGGATGTGCGACCAGTGCCACGAGGGCAATGCCTCGCCGACCCCTCTGAAGGTGAAGGCCCAGGGGTATAAGCTGTGCGCCAAGTGCCATGCGGACAAGATAAAGGACATACTGGCAAAAAACAGGGTCCACTGGCCCCTGCTGAGCAAGAAGGGCTGCCTGAACTGCCACAGCCCGCACGCGTCCGTCCAGAAGGATCTGCTGAGGGCCCCGATGATAGAGCTGTGCGGGAAATGCCATTCGGACACAATAGCGCGCCAGGCCAGATCCAAGACCAAACACAAGCCGATCGAAGAGGGGAAATGCACGGCCTGCCACGACCCTCATTCCTCCAATTATGTCTTCCTCATAAACCAGCCGGCGGCTGGAAACGCGAACCAGCCGGCCGCGGGCAAAAAAGTGCTGGACCAGGCGACCCTGATAGTGGACCTGTGCGGCTCATGCCATAATTACCAGATGCATTCCACGCACCCGGTAGGGGCAAAGGTGGTGGACCCCAGAAACAAGAACCTCCGTGTCCAGTGTCTTTCCTGCCACCGCGTCCACGGGACCGACAACAAGGACATGCTCCATTTCTGGCCCATAACCGACATGTGCACACAGTGCCATACGGAATACAAGAGGTGATTAAAGTGAAGGGCAAGCTTAAACCGGCGAGAGCCTTTTTGACTTTGGTTTTTTTGACGTTGCTTGTGTTTTTCCCGGGCAGGTCATTTGCCCTGATGCGCATTAAGCTGCAGCCCCTCACGCCGGTGTATGCCGCGCACAATGGCGGCCTGCTTGCGCCGGAGGGAGTGGCCGTCAGCGCCAAATTCCATGAGATAGTGATTTCGGACGCCGGGCATGCGCGCCTGCTTAAATATACGTTTGCGGACGATAAAGCCACGGGCTGCACGGAAATAAAACTGCCCCAGGTGCCTTATCCCCTGAAGGTCCAGGTGAACTCGAAGGGGGAGATATTCGTCCTGGACGGCAGGCAGCGCAAGATCGCGCGCCTGGCCCCGGCCGGCACGTTCGAGGGATATGTAGAGCCCGCCGGGATGCCGGACCCTGATAACTTCGTGCCGAAGAGTTTCAGGATAGGCCCGAATGACGATATCTATGTCCTTGATATCATGGGCGCGCGGGTTGTCGTTCTGGGCCCGGATGGGAAGTTCATCAGGCAGATACCCTTCCCGGATGGGACCGGATTCATGACCGATCTTGCAGTGGACGAGTCCGGCCGGATAATCGTTTCGGACGGCCCGAAGGCCGTTTTGTACGCGGCGCAGGCCAACGCCGCCTCCTTTACCCCCCTTACGGGAAGTCTGCACGAGTACATCGACTTTCCCGCCAACATCACGACCGATTCAAACGGCATCGTTTACGTCTCCGACCAGAACGGCGGCAGCATCATCCTGATCGGCAAGGATGGCTCCTTCCAGGGACGGCGCCTGGGGCTCGGCTGGAACAAGGGGCTTCTCTATTTCCCGGGGCAGATCTGCCTGGACGGGGATGGCCACCTGCTCATTGCCGACAGGGAAAACAACCGGATACAGATTTTCAAGATAGTCGAGTAAATGAAGCGTGTTGCCCGCGGCCGGTTCCGGGGCAGCTCAGGCATGCATGATAAAAATTAAAAATTCCATACATTGGATTTCTGCCTGAGCGGGGGAAGACCGATTTTTGCATATACTCGGCATTTCAGCCTACTACCACGATTCGGCGGCCTGTCTTGTAAAAGACGGGCGGATTGTCGCCGCCGCGCAGGAAGAACGCTTCACACGTAAAAAGCACGATCATGCATTCCCCGCAAACGCCATAGCCTATTGTCTGCGCGAGGGCGGAATCGGCGCGGACGATCTGGGGCTTGTGGCATTTTATGACAAGCCGTTCGTCAAATTCGAGCGCATACTAGAGACCTCCCTGGCATTTGCCCCCCGCGGCATAGGGACATTCGTGAAGGCCATGCCGCTGTGGCTGCGCCAAAAACTCTGGATACCGGACCTGATAGCCGGAAGGCTTGGCTATAAGGGGAAAATGGTCTTCGCGGAGCACCACGAGTCCCATGCGGCATCCGCCTTCTTCCCGTCGCCTTTTGAGCGGGCGGCGTTTCTTACCATAGACGGCGTGGGCGAATGGGCGACCTCCTCGTGGGGCGTGGGCAAGGGTAACAGGGTCCGGCTAATGTCGGAAATCATCTTCCCGCACTCCCTGGGGCTCCTATATTCCGCTTTTACCTATTTCACCGGGTTCAAGGTCAATTCCGGAGAATACAA
>JAKAGP010000527.1 GCA_021825785.1 Nitrospirota bacterium | reverse complement strand
TTTCTCAGATACTTTCCATAAACCCGGTAGAATGTTTCCCCGTCGGATTTGCCCCCGTAACGCATGCCTCCGAAGCCATGTTCCTCTGAACCCCCGCCCGCAACAGCCAGGCCCTGTTGGGTGTCTTTTGCATTTTTTGTGATAATGTTTATGACGCCGTTTACTGCATTGGCCCCCCAAAGTGTGGCCCCTGGGCCGCGGATTACCTCTATGCGGTCGATATCCTCAAGCATTGTGTCCTGGATATGCCAGTAGACACCGGAAAATAACGGGGTATAGACGCTTCTGCCATCCATTAGAACCAGCAGTTTGTTGGCCAGGCGGCCGTTAAAACCCCTGGAGGAAATGGCCCATTTGTTTGCATCAATCCGGGCCACCTGTATGCCGGGCACCATCCTTAGCACCTCGGGGATGCTGGTGGCCCCGGAGCGCCGGATATCTTCCTGGGTTATCACAAAGACCGCAGCCGCGGTCTCGGACATCTTCTGCGGCTTTTTGGCTGCTGATGTCACTTCAATGTCCATCAGCTCCTCAATTTCCAGCTCTGTCAGGTCAGGAGGCGTTTTGCTCATTGCAGCAGATGAAGACAAAAGAAAAAATATGGTTGGTGCCATAAGATAACGGAACCAAGGTACATATAAGACTTTCATCATGCCCTCCAACTAAAGGATGATAAGCCTGATGCAAAGATTAAGGAAAACAACAATTATCATATCATCTTATCCATTCTCCCAAACTCTCCTAGAATCGCCACGTGATCTTTCCGTAAACGCTATGCTCAATTTCCACAGGAGCAGTAGCAATGATATCTGAAATGAATTCCGGATGGCGATCGTCAAAGAGATTTTGCCCTACAATGGACAATTCAATCTTATCGTTCAACCTCCAGCCAAGGCGTGCATCCATTGTAAAATAACTGTCTATCTGTTGAGACGGAAGACTACTCACATACCTTGCCCACAAATCCAGTTCAAAATTCTCCAAGATGTCCATGGAAGAACGAATGGAGTATTGGTCTTGAGGGTTTTGCCCTTCGGCCCTTTCAGAAATCGGATCAGTGCTGTCCCCGTATGGCTCCAACTGCATCCTCAGATAGGCATATGCGCCTTGAAGACGCCACCAATCCGTGGCACGCCAGTCCGCAGCCAATTCGACCCCATATGTATGCCCCTTCATCTTATTGTCACCAATGAACTCCAAGGGGAAAAAGCTGATAAACTCCAGAGTCCTTAACCTATCGTAGTCATTATAAAATGTTGCAATATCAACGGAAAATTCTGTTGTAGGTTGAATGCGAAAGCCCAGTTCATATGCAATGAGTTCTTCGGAATCATAGTCCCTGCTTCCCACCAGTGTCACCAGACTTCCTGGGACCTCAGGGGCAACTACAACAATCCGGGCATCATCCTCAACACGGGAGGGGGTCCTGACAGCCCGTGAGACTGAAGCCCACACAGAAGACGTGCTGCTTGATGTCCAAATCAGTCTTGCATTGGGCTGGATCTCCAGGCCGGTGTAGTTATTGTATTCGAATTTGGACCCAAACGTCAGACAGAGTTTTTCTTTGAAGATATGGATGCTGTCCTGTAAAAAACCGCTGAAAAGATCATCATGTCTCCTGTCCGGGATGAGTTGGAAAGAGGCTGTGTTATCAGTATCGTCACGGGTAAAACGGTAACCTATGCCCCATAATATGTCGTTCCTGTCACCAAGACCGAAGCTGTTCTGGAAATCCAGATCCAAAGTATCACGGACTTCGGTGTACATAGATGTTTCATCTCTTGAGCGTTCATAATAAGCTGTAAATCCCATGGCAGAGCTGTCGGATATGATACTTTCCCAACGGCCCAGGATGTTTGCTTGGTTGAACTCAAGGTCACTGCCGACATACCCTGTGACAGCAGACGGGGTGGCAAGAGACTCGTCTCCCTTGCCGTTGCTGATATCTCCCATTAGGCTAAAGCTGTCAGTGTCATGGGCCTGCCAATCCATTCTAAAACCTGATTTCAAAAATCTGCCACTGTCAGTTGCATCTTCACCTGACGGAAGCACGGAGTTATCTCTTTTATTGTACTTTGCGTATACCCTGTAGGTTGCGTCATTGAGCTCCCCCCCCCAGCGGAGACCCGCAAAACCCCTTTCCTCTGTTCCGCCGCCTGCGGTTGCCATACCACCCAGGGTCTCCCTGGAATGTTTTGTAATAATATTAATTACGCCGTTTACTGCATTTGCCCCCCATAGTGTGGCACCTGGGCCGCGAATGACCTCGATACGGTCTATGTCCTCCAAAAGGGTATCCTGTTTGTGCCAATAGACACCGGAAAAAAGCGGCGTATAGACACTGCGGCCGTCTATCAACACCAAAAGCTTGTTGGCAAATGCACTATTAAACCCCCTGGATGAAACCGCCCAAAAATTTGCGCCTATCTTGGCTGCGTGAATCCCGGGAACCATGCGCAGGGCATCCGGGATGTTTGTTACACCAGAACGACGAATATCCTCGGCTGTGATA
>JAKAGP010000526.1 GCA_021825785.1 Nitrospirota bacterium | reverse complement strand
ATGACGGCCTTCACAGACAATCTCGGGAGCCTGCTTGTAGAGGATTTCAAAAAAAAGGGCATACAGATCGGGGTCATGGTGCAGCCCGGGGCCGGCTGCGCCCATGCGGACCCGAGGGCGCTCCAGCAGGTCCTGCTGAACATAATCACCAACGCCGCCGACGCCCTTGAGGGCAGGCCCGCCCCGAGGATAGACATAAAGGTGATGAAAATGGCCGGCCGGATACTCGTACACGTGGAGGACAACGGGTGCGGGATGCCGCCGAAGCAGGTCAAGGACGCCTTCAGGCCCTTTTACACCACAAAGCCGAACGGCACCGGGCTGGGGCTCATGCTGGCCAAAAAGATGATCACCAGGATGAAGGGCACCATCGAGATTTCAAGCGAACAGGGCGTGGGCACCGCCGTGGACATATTCATTCCGGAGGGTACGGATGGAAAATAAACCGGGTAGAAAAATCCTGATAATCGATGACGACAAGACCTTCTGCCAGTCCCTCAGGGAGTACCTGGAACAGGACTCCCTCAGCGTCATGGTCGCCAACACGGGGGCCGAGGGGCTTTCCGCCAGTTCCGCGGGCGATATCGATGTCGTCCTGCTGGACCAGAAACTGCCCGATGTGGAAGGCGATTCGCTCTGCACCTCCCTTCTCAATTACAACGAACAGACCAAGATCATTTTCATCACCGCCCATGCCAGCTACGAAGGCGCCGTGAAGGCGATAAAGTCCGGGGCCTTCAACTACCTCACCAAGCCGTTCGAGCTGGCGGAGCTGGACCACGCGATAGAGCACGCCCTGCGGACAACCGAGCTTGAAAATGTCGAGCAGATACATAAATACCGAAGCGCCAAGGAGAGCGAAGAGGCGGTGCTCGTAGGCGAAAAGGGCGGCCTCGCCTCGATTTCAAATCTTATCGAATCGGCTGCCTCAACCATGGCCCCGGTGCTTATCACCGGAGAGACCGGCACCGGCAAAAACGTGATCACCAAGGCCATACATTACAGGAGCCCGCTCAGGCGGGCCCCCTTCATCAGCATAAACTGCGCCGCGCTCCCTGAGAACCTGATAGAATCGGAGCTCTTCGGCTACCAGAAGGGGGCCTTCACAGGCGCTGTCTCCGCGAAGAAAAGCATTTTCGAGATGGCCGAAGGCGGCACCCTGCTTCTGGATGAGATCGGGGAGATGCCCCTGCACCTGCAGTCCAAACTGCTGGGGGTCCTCGAGGACCATAAGATACGCCGGCTGGGCAGCGAGCTGATAAGGACCGTAAACGTCCGCATAATAGCCGCAACGGGCAAGGACCTGGAAAAGTGCCTCGGCGAGAGTTTCAGGAAAGACCTTTACTTCCGCCTGAGCGTCATACGCGTACATGTGCCTCCGCTCAGAGACCGCAAAGAGGACATACCGGCGCTGTTCGATTACTTCCTGTCGAAAATTCCTGGCGGCAGGGAGATGGTCTTCCCGGAACCGGAACTGAAAAAATGCATCGAGTACCCCTGGCCTGGAAACATTCGCGAGCTTAAAAACATAATCGAACGCTCGGTGATACTCCAGAAAAATTCCGGGGTGCTCAGGCCCTCCGAACTCCTGGCCTGTCCGTCCGAATGGGAAGGAGGACAGCCGGCCGCGCCGGGAGATGGCGCAGTGGCCGCCGCCACCCCCGGGGAGGACCTGCTCAGCCTGGCCGAGGTGGAAAAAAATTATATCAGACACGCCCTTTCCAGACTTTCAGACAACCTGACAAGAACCGCAAAGGCCCTCGGCATCTCGCTGTCCACCCTTAAGAGAAAAGTGAAAGAATATGGGCTAAAATGACCCGCTGGTTCAAAATGAACCATCCAAACAATTCACTCCAAGATCGGTCCGCCCTGGCGTAGCCTTTGAAACTCCCCGTTTTTTAAAGTAAAAATTTAAAACCCGCAAGCTGGCATCCTATTTGCACTATTACTGTTAATCCATGAATGCTACAGACGCCGGCATAAAGAATATATTGTTGGTGGACGACGAAAAGTCGTTTCTGCTGAGTCTTGCGGAAGGGCTGAAGGATTCCGGGGTGGGGCTCGGAATACTAACGGCTGAAAACGGCAGGCAGGCGCTTGAGGCATTCAGGGCCGGCTCCAGGATAGACCTTCTGGTCACCGATTTAAAAATGCCGGAGATGAACGGTTTCGAGTTGCTGGCTTCCGTGGAAAAGGATTTCCCCGGAACCAGGGTCATCGTGCTTACCGCTTTCGTTACGCCGGAGATCGACGAGCAGTTAAAGGCAATCAGGGATTACGTTTGCATCGAGAAGCCTGTGGAGTTCGATGAATTGAGGCGCAGGATAATGTATGAACTTGGCTTTGTCCCCGGGCAGGGGGAGATGTTCGGCATTAAAGAAGACTCCGGGCGGTTCGAATTTTTAACTGAAACTTATCTAGCGCCGTAATCGCGGCGAATTCAAGGGGGTTGCAATGAGAGAAACCTACGAGGGCAATTTGGCTTTGTTGGATGCCGTAAGGCTGCCAAATGA
>JAKAGP010000525.1 GCA_021825785.1 Nitrospirota bacterium | reverse complement strand
CCCGCCGTTTGATTTCCTCTATCTTTTGTTGAAAGGCTTCCCGTTCATTGAGCTGCGCCTTTTCCTGTTTTTCTTTATACCCTGTTGGCATTATGACGCCGGGCGATCTGAATACTGGAAAGAACTCCAGGGCCAGATATCTCAGCGCGTCCATGCAATCGTCGTCTTCTTTCACCACTTCCCGGTCCTTTGCCATCCGGGTAGCGGGGTCCGCCCACTTGTAACTGTAAAACTCAGCGATCGTATATCTGCATGAACGAAATATCTTGATATTCGGCTGCGGCTTACTCTCGTCGAATTGTAACAACTCCGTTACCCGGTCGATGCCTTTCAAGACCTCTTTGTCCGCCGGGCTGGTCATGATCCCTTCTTCGTGCAGCGTCTCCCGGTCCTCTGCATCATGGTCGGCCACGGTCTTGGCAATATGCGTGTCGCCGGTCATCTTCTTGATTATGCCCGCATGCTTCCGGACCGTCGTATTAGTTAAATAATGCTCCTGGTATATGTATAACGTCTCGTTGCTGTCGTCATAAGCCCCCCACAGACACACGAAGGGGTGGGTAAATCCAAAGTCAATGGCCCGTTTGCGCTTCCATTCCGCGGGGATATCGAAGTCGTCAACGAGATGCACTGTTTCATCGATGTTATAGACAAGCCCTTCGTAGGATCCATACTCTCCGGTATAAAAACGCCGGCGCAGGCCCGGGGAGAGGGATTTGAGGGTGTCGATATAGCCCTCGGATAGGTTCGCCTCGTTGTCCTCCGGCTTGAAATGGAGGAAGGCATATCGGTCATAATCTGTTTTGGGATCTCCGGTAATCGGGTCCAGGCCCATCCGGAATAATACGTTGGTCCAGTTGTTCTTGACCGTGGGGTTGAGGTCACAGATGAATTTAAGGGGGATAGGCTGCCCGTTCGCGCCCTTCGCGGTATCATTAAGCCGGGAGAGTAACGGTTCGATATGGCTGTACTTGTTCTCATTCGCCTCGGTGATGAATATGGTCGCATATTCAGCGGCCAGGATTGAATCTATTCTACTCGGCTCCAGCCCCCCCAGGATGACGATCGAGCCGTTTTTGTACTTAATGATGCCTTCATTGTCATTGATCTTGCACAGGCCCAGCTTTTCGTCTTGACGGGCCAGCGGCAGGATCGTCTGCAGCCATATCGTCTTTTTGGCGTTCGCAAAACTGTACCGGGCGATTAAATGTTTGGAACCCGAGAAGTACCGCGCCCGCCATAAGATGAAAAAGACGGCTAAAAACGTTTTCCCGGACCGGCTGCCTCCGTAAAACAGGATGAACTTACGCTGGACACCTCGGAGCAGCTTACGCCCTTCCTCTTGCTTTGGATTCCAGACTACACCAGGGTCAAAGCGCCCCGCCCTATTCCGTCCGGCCATCCCATTCTTCGGTGCCCGGGGCATTGACATAATACACGTCCCCGGTATGAACGTCTCCGTCACTATATAATCCGAATATTTTAGCCAGTTGCTCCGCGGCTTTGAGCGAGTCTTTCATTTCCACCCGCATATTGACCGTTGTTTCGATCTCATCGAGCTTCACATACCGCCGGGTGGTCTTTTGCATGGTAATCGATTTGACCGGACGCCCATCGACCTTTTTAGAGTCAATGATCTCCACGCCGTCCGGCCCCCAGGAACACACGTCTTTGAGATCCGAGTGGGCGACAATCTCCAGTAACCGCCGGGTCTTGAGCTTGGCCTCCTCGATGTCTTCCTCAAACATTTCTGCACATTTCTCTTGGACGGCCGCTTTTACGTCAGTATTTGACAGTAAATTGCTCGCAGACTGACGCGCCCCCTTTTTAGAATAGCCGGCCCGGATATAGGCCTGGGTAGCGTTCAGGTCTTTAACGTACTCAAGGACAAATTTCTTATGCTTGTCCTTGAGTGTGTCAAAAACCCGTTCTTTGGTTGCTCCTGAATCGCTCATTGCAGTTTCTTTTTACCGAATAGTCCTTTTGATTTCTTGGCCCGAGCTGCGTTCTCGTCATCAATTTGCTTGTGGATCATCGAGTGTTTTATCTGCTCAAGGATCCCGATCACTTGGCCATGGGTTAGCCCGGTAACAGCCACTTGGCTTCGCATTATTCCATCTGAGCCTTTTTCAGACACGATCGACAATGCTGGTCCGCCCATCGGGCCGGGTTTACCCATCTCAACGTTTTGATTTTCTTTCATACTTCCTCCAGTGCTTGATGTTTATTTTTTTCCCGGCTGGTCTTTCCAGATACCCTGCACATTATTATACCCTTCGCAGGTGGACAGCGCCAGACGGTTCTCGAACTCCTGGCGGCTTATCAGCTCGGTGCGCCACGATGATATACAATTATCCACCCCCCGCCAGCCGTCCGGGTCCAGGATACGCACATTGCACAACTCATACCAGTCCGCGCTGGTCCGGAGATCACCCGCGGCCATAAACTTACGGATCACCAGGTCATAACCCCACATCAGGAGCAATCCCCCGACAACGGATGTCAGAAGGCCC
>JAKAGP010000524.1 GCA_021825785.1 Nitrospirota bacterium | reverse complement strand
TTTTTGTCGTGAACATGGCCTCTGCCGTTTTAATATCATATTCTGCCTGCTTAAACCACTCCTTCGGGTCTTTGGCCATACATTATCCTTAAGGTATCAACAATCTTTCATGTGATCAAAAAGGCTTATGATCTAATAGCCTAGGTTGGGTTGCTTTTCCTGTCAAGATGTTATTGCAAGAGAATATGAAACTGGGCTCTTTTTGCTTTCTTAACCCTTTTATCCTTTAAGACCTGAGTCACGCAGATAATCATCCATAATGTGTCGTGAAGACCTCTTAAACCGGCAATCAAAATATACCAAGAACGTCATTCCGGCGAATGCAGAGATTTTAACGGTGCAATTTATTTTACGTTCAAGCCCAGTTTTCGATTTCTACTTGAACCTGAAATCGAGTTTATAATCATAAAGCCAGGGGATCGTTGGTTTGATCCCCTCTGAACAGAGTTTCTCGGGCATGTTTTCATAGTGCATTTTCATCAGATCAGGATTAGGCGCATTATAATAGGTTATCACAATGGTATCATGTTGCACACGAATGTCGCCCTCTAATCCTCTGAAAAAATCCTTGGCCAGATGGGAGGCATCCCATTGTGCCACGGGAGATCCAAGGCGCTGTCGCATCATGAAACAGGCTGCCTGAGCGATCAGGGCCATCGTCATCTGCCCATAACGGATATTCAAATTCATGGTTCCTGCACGATGCCATCCCAGAGCCTCGTTGTTTTTAAAAAACTCCTCAATGTGCCATCGTTCAGGGTAATGGACCGAAAGATCTTCCACTTCATCTCGATCACAGGTACAGAGAAAGGCCTTAAAATCGTAGTATTGGGGGCGTTCGCCGTTACGTTGAATAAATTGGTAATAGGGGCCACCCTGACTCCTGACCATCGAGTAATGTTGTTTGGCAGTAGCATAGCCTGCCCATTGTCGGTGAAAGGCTTCACTGGGCAGAGCATGAATAGATCGAAGCACAGAGTCATTGTAGGGCATTGGAACTAATAGATCAAAAGGAGACTGGGAGTTCACCCATTGAAAAAGCTCTCGACTGTAATGTTCGTTGTCCGCCAGAGCAAGGGGCCTGTTTCCATTGAGTTTGAGGATCTGTGAGGCCAACGTGAGAAGTTCGGGGGTTGCTTGGGTGACACTCCGGGCAGAAGAGGCAGTGGTAAAACAAAGAGGCTGTTGAGTGTCTGCATCCAGAACGAAAAAGGTTTGCGCCATTTTGGTTGGGCTTGACTCTTTATCCTTTTGACGCCGGACCATCTGTCTATTCGAGCACGATTTCATACGATGAGGATCAAGGATGATGGTTTTTCCCTTAAAGTGGCCAAAGGTTTGTCGCACCTTGCCGAGGGCAAGTTGCAACCGCCCCGCCTCTGCCACGCTGTGGCTATCTAACAAATGGTGGATGGCTGGGTCGGTAGCAATAAAGGGTAACCCATTGGCCAATTCAAAACCCCTTTGGCTCAAGCTGCGTTTCATCCGAATGCCATTAACACATAAGGCGCTTTCATTGATTAACTGCATCGCCAACCGGGGTTCGACCCGTTCACCGGGCTTTGCGCTCCAGGCCTTGAGCAAATCCCATGTTCCCAGCCGCAGATGTTCGGCAACCAGGAGCCAGATGCCAACCAGGGTTCCTGAAACCTTTTGGGCCAAGAGCTGCCGCACACCCCGCTCAAGGTCAGAGGGGTCGCTTAACTCCAGACGCACCTTATCTCTGGTCCGATGGGTTTCGATCTCTATCGGAGCGTTTCCGGGCCGACAGAGATGGAGTTTTTTTTTGAAGGCCATATCCCGAAATCACCCTTTCAACACTTCTGATGGCAATAGGGTATCCATTCTGGTTCAGTTTTTGTGCGATCACCTCGGGTGTCATCGCTGGATCAAGAAACCGATATCGTATGATTTGGCGGATCACCTCATCGGTTCTTCGGTAGTTGCCTTTTGGACCGGTTCTGAGGCTTTTCAATCCCGCAGCCCCTTGGTTTTTAAACTGATCCAGGATTTGGTAGTAACGCTGTCGCGTGTAGCCGAACTTTTGTGCGGCTTGGACAGGACCCAACCCTTCACATTGACCCTCAAAGAGCATAGCAAGCTTAAGGGTAATTTCATCATCTTCCCTAACGGGAAGAGACCCTTCGGGGCCAGACAAAGACGGTACACCTTCATGGATCTCGATCATAGGCTATCCCCTCCTGAATATGAGATGAAGATTATCCGTAGGATAATCTGATAAGAGGATAGCAGAGGGAGGCGTTAATGTCAATTTAAATATGGCGGATATATCTTAAAGCTGATCGTCCTCCGCCTATAGATTATAATTAAATCACCATGAAATATTCATAAAATACTGTATAGCCAAAAAAGATGAGACGAATTAATCAGCCATATTTTATTTTACATAAACAACGCCGAATTCTAACTACGTTTAATTCCGTAGCTTGTATATTTGACAGTATCAGCTCCACATGTAAAATGAAGGACCGCTTTAAAATCTCTGCGTAGGACTG
>JAKAGP010000523.1 GCA_021825785.1 Nitrospirota bacterium | reverse complement strand
GAATATGTCCGATTCGTTCAGGCTGTAGTGCGTCCATTTGCTCTCTTTCCTGTCCCTGATAAGGCCCGCTTCCCTGAGTATGGCCAGGTGAAAGGATATCTTCGGCTGCACCATATCGAGCGCCGCCACCAGGTCGCAAACGCACAGCTCCCCATGCTCCAGGAGCTTTATTATCCTCAGCCTCGTCTCATCCGAAAAAGCCTTGAATATGCCAAGAAGTTCCTCCATTTATCTTTCCTCCAGTTTATCGGCCTCTCAAAGGCAAAGAGCGCCTCAGGGGCCTTTCAGAACTCATAATAAAAAGTGAAATCAGGTTTATTTTGATTCTCAGGTCTCCTGCGAATTGAGGCGGCCGTCCTTAAGGTGATAAACATGGTCAAAGCCGTTGACCATCCGCACGTCATGGGTCACCACGATTACGGCGGTCTGGTTTTCCCTTGCGATTTTTTTTAGGATTTCCATAACTTTCGTGCCCCTTGCGGTGTCAAGCGAGGCCGTGGGCTCGTCGGCCAGCACCAGCTTGGCGTTGTTGGCAAGGGCGCGGGCGATGGCCACGCGCTGCTGCTCGCCGCCTGAAAGCAGGGCTGGAAGGGCGTCGGCCCGGTGGGCGATCTCCATGTATTCAAGAAGCTCCCGTGCCCGGTTTTCAGCCTTTTCTCCCTTTATGCCTATGAGGTTCAGCGGGAGAAGCACATTCTGTCTTGCCGTAAGAAAAGGGATAAGGTTGTGGGACTGGAAGATGAATCCCACCTTCTCCCGGCGCAGGCGGCGCATGTCAACCCCCGCCCAGCCGTTTTTCTGAAATATCGTCTGCCCGTCGAAATCGATTTTGCCCGATGTAGGCTCAAGGATCAGGCTTATGCACAAAAGCATCGTGGTCTTGCCGGAGCCCGACGGCCCAAGGAGCGCAACAAGCTCGCCTTTTGAAACCGAAAGGTTAATGTCCTCGAGAGCGCGCACTTCCAGTTCCCCGGAACCGAAAATCTTTGCCAGCCCCTCAATCCTCAGGATTTCCATATTTATTCACCAAGGGCCGTCGCGGGCTGGGTTTTAAGCGCGTTCCAGAGCCCCAGAATGCTCGCGAGGACGCCGCCCATTAAGGCCACTATGAAAGTAACAAGATCATCACCTGGGACAAGCAGGACGGTCCTCGGAAATTTGGAGTACGTGTTATGGATAATAAACTGTCCGATCAGGAAGGCGCTGACGGTAAGGAGCAGGGACTGCTCCAGCACCATCCTGATAATTTCCCAGTCGGGCGCCCCGATGAGCTTCATGACCGCGATGCTCCTGATTTTTTCCATGGTGAATGTGTAAACCACCAGGGAAATAATCACGACGGAAATGAGCAGAAGGAGCACCCTGAAGAGCAGAAGCTGTTTTGATATGCTCGCAAGCCTGCCTTTGAGCAGCAACTGGACCTCGTCTTTCGTACTGTATGCGTTCAGATACAGCCATTTTTCAATCATGCCGGCCGCCTCTTTCCGGTTTGCTCCCGGTTTCATCTGGACCAGGATGGCGTTTACGATATGAGTGTCCGGCTGCAAGGGGCCAAGCAGCTTTTTAGCCTGGTCCGGGGAGAGATAGCTTTGCCCTGAGAGGGTTTGCAGCAGCCTTGCGCGTTCGTTGCGCACCTCTTCGTTGTCAGGCTGATAAAGCACTTCCTGCGCGTCATGGAGTGAAAGGTAAACTATGGGGTCGCCGTCGCCGTCCACCGCGTCATTTGTAAGCCCTACAACTGTATAGGTATGGAGCCCCAGTGGTATCCGGTCGCCAACTTGCACGCCCAGCTTTACATGGGCCACCATTTCATAGTGGGCCTGCCCGATTCCCCTTCCCGCAATAATATGTTTTGGTCCGCCAAGCCCGCCAAAGACATCGTAGCCCACAATGCTGAAATGTCTGCTTTGCCTGTGTACGAGCCTCTCAACGGTGTAGTAGATAAAGGGGCTTGCCTTTTCCACTCCCGGCACTGATTCGACGCTGTAATGATAGAATTCGGGCAAGGTGGATTGCTCGTTGAAAGGGCCGCCCCGGTATCTTTGCACTACCCACAGGTCTGGGTTGGTTGACCGGATCAGGGCTGTTCCATCGGCTATATTGCCACGGTAAAGGCCGTTCATCGCAAGGACTATCGTAAAGAGCAGCCCCACGCCGATTATCGTGGCGATAAACCGGCCCTTATGGCGTTTCAGGTCCTGAAATGCAAGGTCCATTTCATCTGCCGCCCTTCGGCGCGCCGGTCCCAATTTCCGGGCGTATTTTCTTGCCAGGCCTAATCCCTGCGGGGTTGACTATCACCATCTCGCCTGCCTTGAGCCCACTCGATATCGCGGCCCGCCGCTCGTCCTTGAGCCCGACGGCAACCGGTCGGAAAACAGCCCTGCCTTTCTCGACCACAAGCACCCCCTTTGCGCCGTTTTGCTCCATTATGGCGGACACAGGCACTGCAAGAGAGGTTTGGTGTCCGGTGTTTATATAAACCTCGGTCTCCTCGCCGATTGTCAGAGGTTTTGGCAAGG
>JAKAGP010000522.1 GCA_021825785.1 Nitrospirota bacterium | reverse complement strand
GGCCTCTTCCCGCCCTGCGCCAACACCCCTTACCAGAAAATCGAGGGAGTATCCTTCCCTGTCGCAAAGGCCTATTATGGCCTCAAACGGGATCGAACTGCGCATCTTGGATGTGGCCAGGGTCTGGGGTTTTATCCCAAGCGCCCTGGCAACGTCGCCATCGGACCGGAGGCCTTTTGCGAGCTTGATGCGCTCGATTATCTCCGCAGTCGATGGCAATATGAAATCGCCCCTTGACTTTTCCATTTCAATTTGTGATAATGCTTTCGGTTAGTTTATCTAATTTCTTCACTAAATGCAATATCTTTCTGAAAAGGAGCAAGGTTATGGGAATAGCGGAGAGGGGATTGATGGAAGATTTGCCAGGGGACCTGGCGAGGATAGCCGATATTGCCGGGCTTGAGGTGGCCCTGAAACTGGGCCAGGCGTTCAGGGGCACTTATTTGTACATCACAGGTTTTGACGCCATCAAACGCAAGCTCCGGGATGAAAGCATTCGCCGCGCTTACGATAGCGGAGAAAAGGTAAAGGTCATATGCATGCGTTACGAACTCACTGAAAGGCAGGTAAGGCGCATACTGGCTGAAGCCCCGATAGCCGTGCCGGATCATATCTTCGAAATCATAAAAATCTAATGATATATAATTTCATTGCATGGAAAGTGCGCTTGAATTGATAGGCAACACCCCGCTTGTAAGGATAAACAGGCTTGCTCCGCCCGGAGGGGCTGAGATATGGGCCAAGCTTGAGGGTTTTAATCCGGGCGGCTCCGTTAAAGACCGCATTGCCCTATCGATGATAGAGGCGGCCGGAAAGGATGGAAAGCTGGCCCCCGGCCAAACCATTATAGAACCCACAAGCGGCAATACCGGTATCGGGCTTGCTCTTGTGGGCAACTTGAAGGGGTACAAAGTAATGCTGGTGATGCCTGAATCCGCATCAATCGAAAGACGGCAGATATTAAAAGCATTTGGCGCGGGGCTTGTCCTTACACCAGCCCAGGAAGGCATGCTTGGGGCAATTGATAAGGCGGAGGCGCTTTTAAAAGAAAACCCTGGCTGGTTCATGCCGTTGCAATTTGAAAATCCAGCCAACCCGGAAGCGCACAGGCGGTGGACTGCCCCGGAGATAATAAGCCAGGTGGGCGGCGTGCCGGACGCCCTTGTTGCCGGCGTAGGCACCGGAGGCACCATAACCGGGGTTGGCGAGGCATTTAAGAACGTAAGAAAGGACGTGCTAATCGTGGCCGTGGAGCCGGCCTACTCGGCCGTGCTCTCGGGCGGAGTGCCCGGAAAACACCGAATAGCTGGTATCGGCGCGGGGTTCTACCCGGGGGTGCTCAATACAAAAATTTACGACCAGGTAATCCCGGTTAAGGACGAGGACGCCGAAGCCGTTTCAAGAGAACTCGCGGCCAAAGAGGGCATCCTGTGCGGAATATCTTCCGGGGCCGCAATGTGGGCCGCTATCAAATTACCAAAACGCCTGGGTAAAGGCAAAAGGATTGCCGTTATACTGCCTGACCGTGGGGAAAGATATTTTTCCATGGGATTATTTCCGGCCTAGCCAGCGTCTATGAACCCCCATGGCAATATCCCTTTCTTCCGCTCTTTGAAAATATAATCCTCTTCCGACAGCCCGGCCTCTTTCATCGCCGCCTTGTAATCCATACCCTTACCCATCAACTCCAGCACCGCGGCAAGCTCCCTGCCGCCCAATGCAAACACCCCCTGCATATAGGAGTACTTGATAACGTCATGGAATATCGCAACTCCCATTCCGGAAAGCGCTTTTTTCAAATATTTCAGTTTCTCCTTTACGCTCTCCGGCCTCTCCATCGGCGCCCTCTCAAAGCACGTAAAGGGTTTAGGAATAAACAGGCTCACGGTTACGGATATCCTGCCGCCGGAAAAACCTTCCTTAATCTTGTTTACAAGCGCGGGAATGCCTTCGATGTCCGCCATGGTTTCCGTGGGCAGCCCCACCATGAAATAAATCCTGAGGCCCATACCGCTTGAAAGCACGGCACGCCCCGTCGCCATTATCTCGTCCTCGCTTATCTTCTTTTTAATTACCTTCCGCAGCCTCTCAGTGCCGGCCTCCGCCGCTATGGAGAGGGTTTTGTGCCTTTTCAGATACGGCAGCAGGCCGATGCTCTTTTCCCCGGCCCGAAGCGAAGTGATGGAGAATTCCACATCTTTTTTATCAAGGATAGAAACAATGCCCGGGAAATCGGAGATCGAGGGGCCTATAAGCCCCACCCGCTCGCCCTTTGAGAGCGCCTCTTCCACCTCTTCAAGGATGTCCTCCGTCTTCCTCGCCCTTGGCGGATTATATACCTTGCCCGCAAGACAGAATGCGCAATCCCATGGGCAGCCCCGCATCATCTCCACAAGCCTCATCCCCGCAAATTCGGTATCCGGCGTGGTTATCGAATGCCTCATCCCAAGGGAAACAGCGCTCTTGGCAAAGCGCCTTTTTATCCTCGGCGGTGCGCCTTCAAGGGCTTCTCTTATATGCGAGAT
>JAKAGP010000521.1 GCA_021825785.1 Nitrospirota bacterium | reverse complement strand
ATCTGATTTTTTCATGGCAAGGCGGCAGTGGGACAATAACGGCGAATGGCGGCGTAACCTTTTCAGGGACAACGGGTCCTATTTACCTGGGATATTCGTTTTATGATTACCGTGACTATAACTTTTCCGGCAGCGGGAACCTCTTAAATTTTAGCGATACGTATTTCGATTGGTGGACATGGTATGAGGGGGGGACGATAACCGTAAACGGGGGAGCCACTCTTTCAGGAGGAGCTACCTCCTGGTACATCGGGAGAGACACGACACACGTGACCTTTTCTGGTTCCGGGGACCAGTTGGTCATGACTGAGGGATTTTTTAATTGCTACTGGGGCTATGGCTGTTTCAGTTCGTCGACACAACTGGGCACTATAACATTTAGCGGCAGTAATGAAATGGCCTATTCTTGTCCCCTCGGAAGCCAATATGCCTGCATGGACAATGGCGGGACCATGCAGTGCTCTCCCAACCAGTGCGTGGACCTGACCACAAACCCGGCCACGATTACGCAGACCAACAGCAACATGCTCCAGAACAACGGACAGACTGACTCCTCCGGCAACTGCCTAGGGCAGATATACATATTTTCGGGCAGGGGCGAGCGGTGCGAGCAGGCAGGAGTCAAGGACGGCTTCCACGACTGCTGCGCCAACAAAGGAAGCATGGTGCTTTCTGATTCCGTGGGCGGGGTCTCCGCATTGGGCACGGCCGCATCGGCCGTAACGGACATATACCACCTGGCGCAGGTGGCCTATTACACAAACGCGATACTCACGACCGGGGGTGCCGCGGTCACCTCCAGTCTTTCAAGCGCGAGCCTTGCGGTGCAGCAGGCGGTCACGGACGGCGTGGCCGTAGGCTCGGTTGACGCCGGCATGGAAGCCTACGCGGCCGCGCTCCTAAACCCCACGACCATCGCCCTGGCTGCGGCCATATACCTGGTCAACTACTTTCTCCTTCAGTCCTGCGACCAGCAGGACATGGAGGTCTCGATGCTGAACGCCTCCGGGTACTGCCATTACGTGGGGGAGTATTGCGAGGAGTCATGGCCCCTGATTGGCTGCGTGCAGGAAGCAAAGGGCTACTGCTGCTTCAACAGCAAGCTGGCCAGGGTCATCCAGGAGCAGGGCCGCCCGCAGCTCAAGGATTTCCAGCCGGACGGGGCCTGGGGGACCGGACAGAGCCCCAATTGCCGGGGGTTTACGCCTCAGGAGTTCCAGATGATCGATTTCTCGAAGATCGACCTCTCCAGCTATTACGGAGACATAGAAAAGAACCTGAGCACGACCCTTCAGAACGCGAATGCGAATATGCAGCAGAAGATTAATAGCTTTTATCAAAACACGCAGAAATAAATGATGCCAAGACCGTTTATGAAAATTATGATTTTCGCCTGCCTGGCGGTTGGCTGTTGCCTTATGACGCCTATGCTTGAGGCTTCGCCTTTGAAGACCTCGGTTCTGATAGTAGGCCGTGCCGGAGCCGTCTATCCAATCGCGGAGAAGGATGCCCTGAGCGAACTCATGCAGAAAGTGAGGCAGATAGACTGGAAGCGGCAGTTCTCAGACATCAAGCAATCCGTTCAGGCTTTCCGGCCACCGGATCTGGCGCGCCTGCCCAGGGCGAAGCATGACAGGACGTTTATGGTTGACCCCACGTACACCCTTCCATTCGATATCCCGGACGGCAAGGGCGGCATCCTCTATCCGAAAGGCTATACCTTCAATCCGCTCGATTATGTGAGCCTTCCGGATGTCCTCGTTTTCATCGATGGGGCTGACAAAAAGCAGTTAGAGTGGTTCCAGAAATCCCCCTACGCGAAGACCCCGAATGTAATGCTCCTTCTTACAGGCGGCAGTTATCCAGCGGTTGAACAAAAGCTTCAAAGGCCGGTCTTTTATGCCCCTGAAAAGATAACGAAAAGGTTCAGGATCAAGGCCGTCCCCTCGGTCCTTTATCAGCGGGGCAAGTTTTTGGAGGTGAAGGAATTTGAGATTCGGAAGAGGAAATAGGTTCCTTTTTTTACAAACGGCCATATTGTTCCTGCTCATGGCGGTCTTCTCGACCCAAGCCCATGCCGTTTGCAGAGAGTCTTTTTTCAACCCCATCACGGACATCGACTGGAACGGGATATTCCCGGTGAAGATCGGCGGAGTGGAGCTCATGGGCTCGGACATAGACACCCCTCCGGACAACATAAGCTCTCCCATCTGTGTTTGCGGCTCGCCGATTCCGAAGATCGGCATAACGGCATCTTTCTGGGAGCCCGCGCGGATGGTGGAGACGGTAAAGGACCCTTATTGCTTTCCGCTTATAGGTGCGCAGCTTTCAAATCCCAAGCCCGGTTTTCTGGGCGGTGCGAGCGAGGAAAGCGGTGAGGATCTGCCGCCTGAGACCTTCCAGCAGGCCCACTGGTACATCTTCCCCCTTAACCTGTTCCTCGATGTGCCATGCCTGGAGAAGGGCGGCTTCGACATCGCGTACATGACGGAGATAGACCCGTTATGGAACAGCGATATATCGAGCTTTCTAC
>JAKAGP010000520.1 GCA_021825785.1 Nitrospirota bacterium | reverse complement strand
TCGCATCGGCAGGAATGGAAGCGGATAAGGGCTTTCCTTCGGAGGGCAGGGATGATTCTTGAATGACGGGAAAGACCGTCATTCAGGGTAGCGGCGCCATTTTCTGTTTATTCCCGTCTATAACGAAACGTATTGAGTTTTCTACCGAAATGATGGTATTTGACCACTTCAGGTACGGGACATCAGTGTGTCGGGATGACCATGGTTCCGAGGGGGCTTGAGCGGGATGCGCAACTCCATGCCCGGCTATACGTCGCCTTATCAGCATTTTTCTTGAAGGGAAACAGATGGCGGTAACTCAACGGTATCAAGTGGCTGCGGGGACATGCATCATTTGCGAGCGCGAGCCATTGCTGTTGCAAGCCTATCTGGGGACCTGCGTAGGGCTCGCTCTATACTGCAAAACCACCGGGATCGGCGGCATGATTCATCTGTTGCTGCCCGAGCCTGTCTCGCGCACTTCCTTCGGCCAGCCGGAAAAATACGCATCAACCGGGGTCCCCCTTTTCATCGAGTCCCTGCTGGCCAAAGGAGCCCGAAAAGAAACCCTGGTCGCCAGTCTGGCCGGCGGTGCTTTGGTGGGTCCGATCAGCGAGCAGGATCTTGGGCTGGATATCGGTGGACGAACGGCGGATACCGTCCGCGCCATATTGTCCGCCAGGGATATCGAATTGATCCAATCCGAAACAGGAGGCTTTTTCACCTGTTGCCTCGGTCTGAACATGGCCACCGGACGATGCACCATTGAACCGGCCGGTCAGCATCCCGTAACCAAGCAGGTGCATATTAGAATTCCCAGCGCCACAGATATCAAAGCAGCTATGGATCGTATGCAGCCCATACCCCAGGTCGCCTTGAAAAGTATGCGCCTGATCAATCAGGGCGGGTATGCGATCGAGCAACTCGCCGAAGAGGTGCGCAAGGATCAGGTCATTACCGCCCGAATGCTCAGCCTGGCCAATTCAGCCATGTTCGCCAAAAGAAGTCCTGTCGAATCCCTGGATCATGCCTTGGTCTATCTGGGTCAGGATCAACTGGTCAAATGCATCCTTACGGCAGCGGTGCAAAGCTATTTTGATCAGTCAACCACGGGATACTCTTTGTGCAAGGGTGGACTCTATCACCACGCCGTGGGCTGCGCGCAGGTGGCGGAAGCCCTGGCCGCCAAAACCGGAAAAGTGGACCGCCGTATTGCTTATACGGCCGGACTGCTTCACGATATCGGCAAGGTGGTTCTGGACCAATATGTGGCGCCTGCCTTTCCTCTATTCTACCGGCAAGCCATGGAAAAGAATGAAAACGTTATCGCCACCGAGAAGCGCCTGCTGGGCATTGATCATACGGAGGTCGGCCACCTACTGGCCAAACAATGGCTGTTCCCCGAATCCTTGGTTCATGTGATCCGCAGCCATCACCAGCCGAACAATAGGAACGAACACAAACTCCTGGCCGTCATCGTCTATATCGCCGACTTACTGCTGTCTAGATTTCATATTGGAGTTGAGCTGGAACGGTTGGACACCGGCGCTCTTGCGGACCATTTGGATTCTATCGATCTGACCGTCAATAATTTTGCTGATTTGGTGGACCTGATTCCCGACGACGTATTTCGGTCCCTGGCCGAAACTTCATCCGCGCCGGTCTGAGAAAGACGGGTCCCTGATTTTCCCGGGATTGACATAAACCCCGCCGCTTCCGCTGATATCCCTCGCCCGTTAAGCCGCCGCCGGATTGGCCGCTTTTATCTTTCTACCGTAACGCTGTGTGCCGATTTCAGGAAGATCCAGGAGACCATAAAGCCGCTCATGAGGGAGTACTTTGTTTTGACCAGCGGACTGTCTTCAATGACCGCGCCCGGGAGAACATTAATGCTGACAAATGCACTGTATATCAACTGCTTGTATCTTTTACTCAAGCCCAAAGTCAACGCGGTTCCGCTGTATCCGCCGCCTGCGGAATAGGCCGGACGCGCGGCGGTAGCATAGGCTGGCTCGACGGAATAGTAATAACCATGATAGGAGCTGTCGGCGAAGATCGGACCCAGGGAAATTCCCAGATTCAAACCGGATGCGGGGAGGAGGTCGTTTTTTTCGAAAACCAGCCGGGGACTGAATACCCAGCCCTCCCTGCGCACGGAGGCAAAATCCGTGGAAAAAACGGCGCGCACCGGCAAGAAGAGGTTCAATTTATAACGATCCTGCCGGTTGTCCAGCAGGGTTATCCTTAAAGACGGGCCTACTTCAAAGGTCGGATCCAGATCCGGCATGCCTCGGCGAGCATCATTATCCGAACTATCGACCGGCGCCTGACCAAAAAAACTGACGTCAAGCAGAAGGTTGTCCGTTTTAAAGACACGCCCCGAAATACGGTCCCGGTCGATATTGAGGATGTCGCCGCGGTAGATGAAGTAGGGATAGGGCAGGACATAAAGCCGGTTTTTATCGGATCCGCTGTAATCGGGCATCTGGATGAGCGCCAACCCCGCGCCTAACTCCCAGAGAGGCTTTTCCTCACAGACGGCGATTCCGGGTAA
>JAKAGP010000519.1 GCA_021825785.1 Nitrospirota bacterium | reverse complement strand
CAAGAAGAACATGCCGGCCGGCATGCCGGAGCGCGTGCAATACCTTCTGGGGCTCGCCAACCAGCTCAATGCGGCGGAGGGCATGTACCGCATCAGGAGGGTGGAGGGCTATCTGACCAAAATGAAGGAGCATACATTCGAGTCCGACGGCGGGTTGCAGATGTATTGGAATGGGGATGCTGGCGTGAATGGAGATGTGGGCTTCTATCTGCTGAATTCCGCCATGGCCACCCAGCAGATGATAGACACCTACAAGCCCCGCGCCGGCGCTGAGAAGGGCGTGAAACGGCTTGAGGAGCTCAAGACAGGGTACCTGCAGCTGGAAAAGGACCTGCGGGCGGGCAAGAAGACGGCCGTTGAGGTGCTCTGGCGCATCGCGGACATGCGCAAGGAATTTGACGGCACGCTGGAGAAAATGCCGATGGACATCTTCGTCAAGCGGGGCAAGGCCACGCTGCTGGGCATGGAGATTGACAGCGAGGTCTTCCGCTGGCTGGTCATCAACAAACAATCCATCGCCGTGGTGGCCTTCACCGGGATGTCCCTCATCCCCGGCGGGCAGTTTGGTTCCGCCATCGGCTTTGGCTATCTCGCCGCCCATGACATCTATGAAGGCATTCGCACCGGGGATGGCGAGCGGGTCGTGATGGGAGTGGCGATGGGCCTGCCGTTCTTGGGCGAGGCCATGCGCGCCGGCCGCCTGGGTGAAACGCTGATGACCAGCGGACGCTATGTGAGCGGCACCGGCCATACCATCATGTGGACCTTGATGGGGAAGGGCGCTTGGGAAATCTATCAGGGCATCGACAAGGGATATTACAGCATCAACACCGACTTGGGCGCCATCGGTGCGCTCATGGTGCCCATCGGCGCGGGCCGGGCGTCCAAAATCATGAAAAAAGGCAGGGGCGGCGCAGAAACAAAGACCGTGGAAACGAAGAACATGGAGGACGACAAGGCCGGCCCGGCGCTGAAAGCCCGCGAGGAGATGGTCGGCGGGACCGCCTCCAAGGGGCCGACCCCATATCGCAGCAAGCCGCTCGAGGAGATTGCGCAGAGGATGAGGGAGGAGAAAGGCGAGCAGCCGGCGCCCCCTGCCAGCTATCCGCTGGAGCTGGCGGGCATCCGAGCCGGGCTTGAGCAGATATATGTGCGGGAGGAAGCGGGCGGCGGGTCCTCTCGAACCATGCTGGGCATCTTTAACACCCTTGAGGCCGGAGTGCCGAAATACCTCAATACCACGGATTGGGTCGCCAAGACGGTGAGCGTGGACGGAACCGAGACCCTGCTCAGGAAAGGCCAGCCGCCCATGACCCTCAGGGAAGGGGACAAAATCTATTTCTCAAGCAAGACGGAGGATTTCAACAATTTCTCCAAGCCATACGGGCTTGAATACCGCGACGGCAGGCTGCGGGGATTCGCGGCGGCCAAAAAAACGATAGCGGGAATGAAACCCAAGCCAGGGCCCTTCGAAAGCCGATTCTGGCAGGCGAACGAGCTTGAGAAACTGGCGAAGAGCGACCCGCTTGTGCAGAAGTTCATCAACGAAAACCCGCGTGGCACGGGCTACGACCCGCGCACGGGGCTTCGCTACTCGATGGAGCGGCTTGCCGAGCGCGTGCCCCCCGAGCTTGTCGGCCGCGTGGTCCGCCTGATTGAAGGAAGGAGCACAAAACAGGCAGAGAGTGTTGCGATGGAATTGACAGAGCTCTTGGAGAATTACCACGGGAAGGACGCAGAGGCGGTGCGAGAGAAAATCGTTGGAATGGTTGAAAACACGCCCAAAGGCGGGCAGATGGGCCTCATCGAAAACCTGCAAAAAATCCAGGAATACCTGCCGAACCAATACCCCGTCGAGGCAAGCGCCTTGTTTAGCGAAATTGTGCAGAATGCGGCCAAATGCGACCCTAAGTCCGTTCCCGGGCTCGTTGGAAAAGTGAGAGAGGACATCAACAACAGATGGGAACTTGATTTGAGCGCCAACCTGAGCGGAGTCTATGGAGCGGACCTCGCCAAAACAATCATCGAACAGACGCGGAAGGACAGTCCCGAGGACCTGCGGAAACTCCGGAACCTGCTCATGGACCCGCGGACGCGGAAAGCCGCAGAAGGATACCCAAAACAGGTTCAGGAACGTTTCGTCAAGCGTATCTGTATCTACGTCAAGAGCAAGTGGGGGGATGAGGGGCTGGCCACCGAGTTCGTCCAAAGGATGCAGATGGATTCGGTCCGAAGCCTCCTCAGCGGGCTTGAGCCGGCCCAAGCGGAGAGATGGGTGGACGTGATATACAACCCTTATGCGTTTTATAATTCAGCCAAACTCGATGCGCTCTGCAGGGCCCTGACACGCGATGGGCGGGCGTCGGAGCTGACGGATGAGCAGATTGAACTCATTGGGAAGAATCTCAGCCACCTTCCAAAGCAAGTGCTGGACTCGCCCCTCTTTGAGCAGATGCTGGATGCCGCGAATGGAAATCCGAAAACCATTGCTGAATCCTTGGACTGGCTCTACATCGTGGCAAGGGAAATAGCGCC
>JAKAGP010000026.1 GCA_021825785.1 Nitrospirota bacterium | reverse complement strand
ATTGCATTTATTCTGGTCGCAAGGTCCCCCGGTGGGTTCAGGTGATGGGCGATTATTGTGAGGGATATCTGCGGATCTGGTGGAAATTCTGGGCGGCACGGTAAAAGCATGGTATTCTGTATAGACTGTCGGCGATATTTTGAACACCCAGTTGGTGAAGATAGGTGTCGTCTCCCCCATGGGTCGCGGCCATCGCCCATACGCATGGAGTTCAATGAGCGAGTCTCTGATCCCATGCAGAAGAATAAAGACAATAATTGCAGTGACTATAAACGAAAGTGGTGGAAGCTATGGGCGACGCGGGGGAAGGATCGGGGCGATCCGCTGGTGACTTACGCTGACTGAAAAAACAAGGTTATAAGGATAAAGGAATGATTCTAGCAATTGATTTTGACGGTACTATCGTCGAGCACAAGTATCCGGGAATAGGTGATTTGCTTCCATTCGCCAAGGAGGTTATCAGCCGACTCTATTCCCTGGGACATTATATTATAATCTGGACCTGTCGTACCACGGCTTTTGATGCATCACTCGCTCAAATGTTTCTTACACAGGCTGGAATACCTTATCACACTTTCAATAAAAATTCACATGAATGTGATGTGCAATCGTACCCAAAAGTGTATGCGGATATTTACATCGATGACCGCCAGATTGGGGGTCTTCCGACATGGCCCGAGATTTACAAAATAATTACAGGGGAGGAGTTCCACGCATGAAACTGATATACATCGCTGGACCCTATCGATCGACATGGCCCTGGCCGATCAACTGGCTGGGCCGCCTTATTAATATCAACCGCGCGCGCCGGATGGCACACCAAGTATGGCGCGATGGACACATGGCGGTTTGTCCGCACATGAATAGCGCGATGATGGATGGTGTGTGCCCGGACAATAACTTTCTCAAGTGTGGGATCAAGCTCTTGAAATCCTGTGATTACATTTTGATTCTTAAAGGATGGGATACGTCATCGGGGACCATGGCCGAGCTACACGAAGCAAACCGGCTTAAAATACCATGTATCTATGAAGCATCCTGGGAAAACAAGCATCCACACATCTGAAACGTGATGTTATTATGAAAAAGAGCGAGTCTGGTGTAGACGTTTATCTTTTCATAATAGTATATTTAAATTAACATAACCGACCGGCGGCATTAATGCAGATTAAAGAACTGGTCCCCTATGAGAGGTACCCTCTTGGGGACGCTCGGAAGCGGCTCACCGGAGCTGGCTATGAATTAGCCTATGGCTCTACCTATACGGTAAAGGATATACGGAAAGCTGTTATCGACCACCAGCCGGCTCTCATATCGATCAGCGGCCGCACCTATCTGGCCGTGGGCGAGAATCCTGCCAGCCTTATCTTACACCGACACGGTAAAATCAGGGAATATTCTGACCATCAACTCCGGAAGTCATTCGACGGTGAGGCGGTCATCGTCCAGGGTCGGCCCAGCACCCAAGAGGGTAACGAGCTGGTGATATTCGCCCAGGAGCGGGACAACTGGCCGGGCGAGTGGATGGATATGAAGGCGCAGGCCGTCCGCTGCGTCCGGGGCCTCCAGTGCGGCGCACCCTGGCTCCCGGACCATCCGGTTATACTCACCTTCCGAAAACCGACCCCTGCCCAGGTCAAAGACCTGATCCGCGCATCAACCATCGGCATAGAAATCACGTTATATGATCCCAGCGACCCGGTGACCGAGTTTTTGCACGAGCTGGGCCATGTATACTGGACAAATCGGCTTACTGCCGATGAAAAAAAGTCGTTCAAAGACTACCAGAAGACGTTCAAAAAAGGGCAGGTCCCTCCCATTTACACTTCGGATTACTGGTGGAAGAATGATGAGGAGTTGTTCGCCACCCTGTACATGTTCTGCGTCAAGGCGCGGACGGTCAATCCCGGATATGTTCGGCTCCTGGACCTATACGAGTCACGGGGCCGGGATCTCGTGGAGGGTATATTCTCCCGGGTGGAAGCGGAACAGTCAACCCGGCAGAGCTGGGAGGCGGGGCTACCCGCGCTGCAGGAGTGTATTGAACGGTGCCTGCATAAAACCTATCGGGTCGCCGGCACCCGGCGGATTATCAAGGCCCGATCGCCCCTGGGACACATCCCGGATGGCATCCGTTTCGACCGGACCGTCAAACATCGGGTACTGGATAAGGCCAAGGACCTTGAGTGGATAAAGATTGAGGACGGACCCCTATCTGGGCATGAAATCGCCCTGAAAGCTGGGGTCGTACATCCGTTTCTCACCAAGGCGGCCATCCGGAGCCGGGCGCAGGCTCCCGTCAAAGCCATAACTGCAACCGTATCAATAAATGGGCAGGAGTATAAGACATACCGGGAACGTGGACCACTCCCGCCCGTGCCGCCAGACGTAGTGGTTACCACGGCCCGATACTGGCCCCCGCGGTCGGGCCTGCTGCAGAAAGCCAAGAACATGGCGCACCTGGTCAAAAAGGTTATCACCAACAAGATCGGCCGCCGGCAGACGGTATGGATCCGCCCGGATGAACCGGAACAGGCCCCATCCACACACCAGACTCCTGTCAGCCATCATGCACTCCCCCAAGAACCCAGCGCCCAGCATATATTCGAGGCGCACCGGCCTGAGGAGCGGGATACCACCCCGCTGACCCCGGAAGCGGACAAGCTCAAAGGTGAAATACTGGCGTCCGGGATTAACCTGAACTACGAACACGAATGGACCAACAGTAATACGATATCGCTTCTGGGTCAAAAGGTGAAAACCAAAGGTGACTTGGCTCACTTGGCACAGGTATATCGGAACCCGCAGTTTGAAACCATGCGAATATTCATGATGAATGACTCCAACGAGGTCGTTCTGGAAACAGGGATCTCATGCCGGCTACCCGGGTGCGCGGCCGCCTTTATCAGGCCCGAGGATCAGGCGGGATCAATGCTGGATATGAAAGCTAAAATGCAGGCGGCCAAGGCCACAAAATATTATATCCTGCACAATCACCCCAGCGGCGAGCCGAAGCCTTCATCTAATGATCTACAGGTCACGAATTTTTATAATCAAAATCTCCCGGGTTTTCAAGGTCATGTGATTATTGACCATGACCGGTATGTAACGATTGATGCCCGCGGTCAACAAGCACAGCATGATATCAATCCCGAGTTTCGCCGGGGAGCTGAGTATCTGACACCGTCCATGGCCCATGCGGCGATCGGTCAATCTATTGGATCTCCCTATGACCTGATGGACATTGCCAAAACTCATCAAATTCTCAAGGACTATTTTGTGACTTTGATAGGATCCAGTAAGGGAACGGTCCGGGGTATTATGAACATCCCCGCGGCGTCATTTCTGGGAGATGGGTCCCCTGGGTTGCAGCAGGCCCATGACTTTTCCGTCAAGGTCGGCGCACAGGACATGTTTGCTGTGGGCATAGAAGATAATGAGGCAATGGCCACCGCCATCAAAAACGGCATGGAGCGCGGTTATTTCCGTGACATGGTGACCAAGAACGGATCCAGTATCATGGAGTCCGGGAAATATCGCAAACTGCCTCGGTATGAAAGCGGCATGAACGTGCTGGACGCCGCCCAGGTCAGTGAGCGCAGTGCCACGTTCACCAAAGCTAGGTTGGTGCGCGATCCGAATGGTAAAATAATACTTAAATCACAAGATCGTCGAGGACTCCCGACAAAGGTTATAACCAATGTTCTGGGCCATCGGCAAACCGTTCATTATCGTCCGGATGATGACACGATGTCGGAAGGAAAAGCGGCGCATAATGGTAAAAATCTGAGTGGCCAAAAATTCAAAGGTGTTACATATCCAGATTTCACGATTGAGGATATTGCAGCCATACCAACATCGGTCCAGCCGCCTGAACTCGACGAGGATACTGTTAAAAAATTTACTGTTCATAATGTTTGGAATATATATAATGATAACTTCTTGAAATCTCCTGTCAAAGATGTGACGGGGCGCGTCATCGATTTTAATAAAAATCGATTCTTTAAAATGACGGGGTTAAATCAGGTATTTACCGAACGTGCGAAGGAGTTATTCGTTAATGGTGATGATCAGGTATTAAAGATGCCGATACTCCCCAGCCCGGTATTAACTTTTGGGGCCGAACCCCAGGGAAAGGGAGTCGGCAACTCTTTATACCAATATAATATATCGGATGGAACTCGTCAAGAAGTTATTAAAAGAATTAAGCGATATCGGTGGATATTGGACACAATTACCAATCCGAGTGTTATTTTACATGACAGGATGCCCAAACGGGAACGACACACGCAGGAGATGTATCTCAAAAAATATGGTGATAATCGTGTTGTATTGGTTGGCGTCGATGACAAAAAAGGAATAATTTTCCCTATAACGTCATACGATATTAATAAATCACAACTTGCCGAGCGTGTTGTTAAGAAACAATATGGTCTTATTTGGAAAAATCCTCGCCAAAAAATAAAATTAAAAAATAAAAATATTTTAAAGGCAATCACTTATCAGGACCTTGTTGATATCCTGCAAGATGTGAATACGGATCCCACGGACGCCCAAAAAGAAGCCGGAAACTATAAAAAAGCATCATTCTCTTGGAATGGACTTAAAATCACGATTGAGAACCCGGCAGGATCTACACGTTCCGGTGTATCCCCGGACGGGGAACCCTGGGAATCTGATATGCATCATCATTATGGGTATGTAAACCGCTCGGAGGGTGCTGATGGTGACCATGTTGACGTGTTCATCGGGCCGGCCATGGACACCGCGGACACCGTGTATGTCGTCCACCAGGTAGACCAGGAGTCCCGCGAGTTCGACGAACATAAGTGCATGATCGGGTTTAACACCCAGGATGAGGCCCAGGAAGCCTATATGAAGCATTACCCGGATGATTGGCCGGGGATGGGAGAAGTGGTGCCGCTGCCGGTCAATGAGTTCAAGGCCTGGATCCAGGAAGGGGATACTACCGCCCCTGCGCCCCGGTTCAAAGAACTATTCCAGAAAGCGAAAAGCATGATATCAAAAAAGATACTTCTCCCGGCACTGACCGCACTGGTCATTACCCGGGCCTCAACGAAATCTAAACATACATTATAAGGGTTATTCATAATGGCGACACTCCGCGACATCCTGTTAAAAGCAAAGGGAAAGAAGGACACCACCAAGCTCCAGAAAAAAACGATCATCGATCGCACGGGCAAGCGCACGAGTGTATGGGTGCGCGTAGGTGAACAGGTCAAGGAGTATGGCGGAAAACTGTTCGACATCTTAAACGGATTTTTCGGTAAGGGTAAGTTTAAATCCAAAAAGGATATCGACGCCCATGTCAAGACGCTCAAGAACCAGGGTGCGCCGGCTGAGTTGGATACCGATCATTTCATTGAATATTTCACGCATAAGTCAAAATGGGATGCCAAGTTCTCCGGCAGCGGCCCCAAAGTTGGTGCAGTCTCCAAGAATACGGCAGGGGAGAAGGAGCATAAGGAATCTGGGGGACACAAACGGGCTGGCGGATCCTCAACCCCAGGCAAGCAGGGCGAGCGCGCAGGAGGGTCCGGGGGTCAATGGAATACGAAGGTAATGGAGTATTTAAGCGGCAAGTATGGCGACAAAAACTCGGACAAAAACAAGGGTAAATCTGACGACAATTTTGACAGCATGCCGAATGTTACCAAGAAATTACCCCAGGTCGAGACCGCGGAGAAAGAAAAAAAGTCTACAGCAGGAGACAAGACCGGCGGCAGTGAATTGGAGTCAAAGTTGACCGCTGATTTTTCAGAATATCTCAAAAAGGACGTGCGAGAGGATCCTCACTACATATCGGCGACCCCCGAACAGCAGAAACAGTTCCTGGCCGATTGCGATGATAACGCGCAGGTGTATGTTAAAAGGGTTATAAAGCAGGTTCAGGCCAAGGACCGGGCGTGGTTGGAGAGCAATCTTCACACCGGAAATAAAGGAACCCGGAAGATGTTCAAGCAGATTACCGGCATTGATCTGGGGAGCACTAAGGCCACGACCAAGGCCGGGATCGAGCAGTGGATATCCGGTGACGGCGAAAGCGAAAAATCCCAACTTTCCCCCGCCGAAAAAAAAACAATGACACAAGCCCTCACAAAACTCAAACCGATATCAGATGAATTTAATAAGATCGTTTCCGGGAAACGCAGTTATCATCTCGAGGAAGTATATGGAGATGATAGGGCAATAAAAATTGGTGGGCGTGGATACGCAAAAAAGGATTTTACCGACGCTCAACTCAATCGGATGTATGAAATAAAATCTGAAATTGATACGGTATTAAAACCTATTAAACACGAATCATATAATCTCACGAAGAATGAAATTCATATAACCAAGCCTGCGCCAATTAAGGGCGAAGATAAAGAAGCTACGCGGACTATATCCGATAAAATTGGTGCAGGTGAAAAATCTGAACACAAACAAGACATTACGAAAATAACTCAGGAGTGGATTCCTACGGAGATCAATAAAAAAGGATTACTGAGATCCACAGGAAAATCGAGCGATCCGGAACCAATTGAACCGAAATATATTTATGATGCATTCAGGGTATGGGGTGAAACGTTTATTATCATTAAACGTGGATCTGGGTTCATGGTGATGGAGAAGAAGACGGGCCTCATGGTTGGTCAAATCAAAGCCACACAATCTGATGCAATAGAATCTGCAAAAATGGCCCTAGATAAACAGGGGAAAGATGCGCTTGCGGCCGCTATCGCCAATTCTAAGCCGATCAATTCCGATAAGCCTTTGGCTAAGGCGAACGAGAAGCAGTTTGGAAAGCCTATATTCAGTAATGGCCTCTGGATCTAATATTGTAAAATACCCCATAAGGATACCGATACATGCAAGGCAGAAAAGACACTTCGAAGCTGCAGAAAAAAACGATCATTGATAAGACGGGGAAACGCACATCAGTATGGGTGCGGGTCATGGAACCGGGCGCGGAATATAAATCAGTTTTGACCAAGATCCTTGAGTTTTTCGGGTTCAAGCATAAAGAACAGTTTGTTGCCATGGTCCGGACAGAATATGACAAACAGAACATCAAGGATAAATTCGAGATCACCACAAAAGAGTGGATGGATCATGTATACGAGTATTTTTCTCATAAAGATAAATGGGATAATTACTTTTCTGATCGACCCGCTCCCAAAGTAGCAGCATCCAAGAAAAAGACTACCGGGCGGCCCAGCGAAAAAGCGGCCATAACCTTGCATCCGGAAGGGCACATGCTCAAGCTGTCGGTCTTGAACTTCATACATGACACCTATCAAAAGGCGCAGCCGGAGAAACCGCATGTAACTGACGCGGAGAAGATTGACGCCAATGTCGCGGCCATGAGTAAAGATGAGGTCTATGCCAAGCTCCGCGATCTGGACAAAAACACCGTCCCTGCGAAGAATTTCCGTCGCCTGGAGGCCCTGGGTATCCTGAACGTAGCCGAACACGCGAAAATCGAGAATGGACCCTATATGCCCCTGTCGATCGACCGACTCCGGACGGGGGCTGATCCGAATGGCACGACGTACATTGACTTTGCCATAGCCCATAATTACATTCAGAATGGTGATGTCATGGCCGATCCGGACATGGAGATCCGGGTACGTCCCCAGCTCGGAACGGTTGAGGCCCTGTCGTTCCAGAATGACGGGGTAGGCGTCTATACGCAGGTGTACCCGGAGCCGGGTAAAGTTGACCTCCGGGCGAAAAAAGAGTTGAATAGTTTCCTGACGACATGGTTAAATAACCTCAAGCATCAGGGCTTTAAATACACAGGAGAACCCAATGGATCAAATCAATCTCAAACTGGATCCGGAGAAGTTCCCGCAACTGACGCTACGGTACACTCCGGAGCGGCTGCGGGACACCCTCTTAAAGATGTGCCAGAAGCAGAAGCTGGAGCCTACCGAGGCGAACTTGTACTCAATGGCAGCGAATTTAGAGAGCGATCTGCAACAGATGTTCGCTTAACCCCGAAGCAGGCCAAGGAAATACGGGAACAGGTCCACGCTCTTTTAAGCTCGAAAAAAGACGAGGAGATGACCGATGCTGACAAGGCCCTCCTCGTGCAATACGAGGGTGCGGGCGGCTTGCATGAGGACGAAGCTACTACTCACGGAACCCTCTACGAATTTTACACCCCCCAGACTGTAGTCAATAAAATGTGGGACCTGACCGAGAAGTACGCCGGGCAGGGCGTTTCGGTCCTGGAACCCAGTTGCGGTACGGGGCGGTTCGCGCAGCGTCCGGGGAACACCTATGACATGTATGAGGTTGACCCCACGTCCGCGCGCATCGCCAAGATACTTAACCCCGGGCAAACCGTTCATCAGTCGGCCTTCCAGGAAATGTTTTATAAGAACGGAAGCCCCCAGAAAACCTATTCCGGTAAAAAGTACCAGGTAGTCATCGGGAACCCCCCCTACGGAGAATACTCCGGGATCCACAAGGGGAAGGGCGAGGGGAAAGAGCATAAACGCTACGAAGAATACTTTCTCGATCGTGGCCTGGACGCGCTCGAGGATGGCGGGATCATGACCATGGTAGTCCCGTCCGATTTCCTCCGGAAGGAAAGCAATAAGAAGATCAAAGAAAAACTGTCCGAGAAGGGTAAGCTCCTGGAGGCCTGGCGACTCCCGAATGGCACGTTCAGCACCACCGGGGTGGGCACTGATATTCTGGTCATCCGCAAGGAAAAGGGGAACGCCGCAGATTTCATTGGAGACGGATTTTTCCTGCAGCACCCTGAATGTATCCTGGGCGAGGAAACCACCAAGTCGGGTAAATTCGGTCCGGTAAAATACGTCCAGCCAAAAGAGGGAATGGCCTTCGCCGATGTCTTTAATCTGCTGAATACCAACCAGTTCAACCCGGTCCCGGTGGGTCAGCGGACAATGACCGAGGAAGGAAAACAAAATATATCCGTGGCCATGGCCGGCAACCAGAATGCCGCCGGCGCGCATGACATTCCGATCAAGACCAAATACTCCGGCATCAGCACGAAAAAGCTCAAAGAATCATACGAGGCCATGCAGAAAAAGCCGGATATGACCGAACAACAGTATAATAATTATGAGGAAATGGAGCGGGAACTGCTGCAGCGGGGGTCCATTAAACAGCCCTCGATTACGGATACCGTCGATCAATCAAAGTTCCGGAAAGAGGTCGAACAGCTTGAAAAGAAAGTAAAATCCGGGAAGGAACTCAACCCGGATGAAAAACGGAAGTACCAAAACGTTTCCAATAAGCTGAAAATTGAACCCATGGCCACGGCGATCCCCCCTGAGCTTCAGGGGGAAATGACCTCCCAGGAGTTTTCATCGAAATATAATAAGCAATTTGACGCCCTGGACCTCGATGTCTGGAAGGCTACCGGGTTTGACGGCTCGGTCGATGTCGCCAAGTTGTCCCAAAAAGCCAAGGATGGGTTCACGTCATCGGATAAATTTTGCATGATGGGTGGCAAGGTCTATCATCTTTCGAACTATCTGAGCGGCGACATTTATGCCAAGCTGGATCAATTGGAACAGGATAAAGAGACGATCCCGGCGGGTCTTTATAATCGCCAGAAAGAACTCCTGCTCAAAGTGTTACCCCCACGCAAATCGGTCAAGAACGTCACTGTCTCCCCGATATCTGAATACGCCCAGACGTTCAATTTCGGGACCGAGGACGCCCCGGACATGCTTATCGATAAGTTCTGGGAATGGGCCACGGGTCATAAAACAGACTCATACTACGGCAAACGGGGGATGAATTTCGACGGGAATGTCACCCGGCACGATTTCCCCGCGGGTATCGGCTGGAGCGACGTGGTTGATTATATCGATCAGAAGCCGGTCCGGGCCGATAACAGAGGGGATAAGGCCAACAATCAGGCGATCGCCGAGCGCAAGCGGGAGGTCCGCCGGCAGATAGCCGAAAAACTGTTCAAGCGTTTCCTGGAAACCGGATTGACCGAGGCCGATCAAAAGACGTTCGAGGACCGTCATAACCGGATATTTAATTCAAACGTGGATCCGGATTACTCGAATATTCCGCTGTTCGTGAACGGGATCTCAAAAACATTCAAGGGCAAAGAGTTCATTGTCCAGCCGCACCAGCTCCGGGGAGCAGCTTTCCTATGCAATAAAGGAAACGGCTTGCTGGCCTACGATGTCGGGCTTGGCAAGACGGCCACTGCTATTCTCGCCACGGTCAACCAGATCCAGACCGGGCGGGCCAAGCGCCCGGTGGTGTGCGTCCCCAAAGCCGTGTACGAAAACTGGCTGGCTGAGTTCCGGGATATCTTCCCGAACATGAAAATCAATGAACTGGGCAACCTGGGAACGCAATACATTCAGAATGGAAAACCCCCGGCGATCGAGGAAGGCACCATATCGGTCATGACCTATGAGGCCATGGGCAATATTACTTTTAAAGATGAAACTCTGGGAATCCAAGGGGATAATATCCTCCCGGGTGGAATCGCCCAGGACCTTAAG
>JAKAGP010000518.1 GCA_021825785.1 Nitrospirota bacterium | reverse complement strand
TTGGCATAATCCTTTTCTCCACCCCCTTTGACAAGACGGCCGTGGACTTCCTTCATGAAATGGACGTGCCGGCCTATAAAGTGGCATCATTCGAGCTTGTGGATATTCCCTTAATAGAATACATATCATCAAAAGGGAAACCCGTTATCATGTCCGTGGGTATGGCCACTTTAGGTGAAATAGAAGATGCGGTGAAAGCTGCAAGAAATGCCGGGGCTCCGGAAATAGCGCTGCTAAAGTGCACAAGCGCATACCCTGCCCCATATGATGAGATCAACCTCAGGACTATTCCGCACCTTGCCAGCGCATTTGACGTGGTGGCCGGGCTTTCTGACCACACAACTGGCATTGCAGTGCCGGTTGCTTCCGTAGCGCTCGGGGCAAAAATAATCGAGAAGCATTTCACGCTCTCCCGGGCCAGAGGAGGTCCGGATGCTGCTTTTTCCCTTGAGCCGCACGAGTTCAAGGCAATGGCAGAGGCGATCAGGGCGGCCGAGAAGGCCGTTGGAACTGTGCATTACGGGCTTGCCGAAGGTGAAAAGGCAAGCAGGGTATTTCGCCGTTCGCTTTTTGTTGTCCGGGATATAAAAGCGGGTGAGATTTTTACGGAAGAAAACGTGAGGTCAATCAGACCGGGGCATGGGCTTGCCCCTAAATATGTTAAGAAGGTTCTGGGGAAGAAGGCGGCAAAAGATATCGAAAAAGGTACTCCGCTTAGCTGGGACATGCTCGGATGAAATCCATTCTTTATAAAGTATTGAAAAAAGCAGCTGCCTCGGCGAATGAGAGTGGACTTTTTTCCGGGACGAAACCTTTTTTGAAATCCACCATTTTTGGTGAACCCCTGCCACTTTCTTCGATCTTATCTAATAGAAGCTTCGCTATATTTAAGGACGAGAAGGGAAATGAATTTAATTTAATAGAAAGGCTTAGGAATGCTATAAAACCGGGCTGGCAATGGGTATTGCAGCCGGATAAAAATGAACTGCCGGATGGAAAAAAGGCAAGGGCAAGACTTGATTTAGCCAATGATTCGATAAAGAAAGCGCTTTCTTTCCTTGAGTGTTTTGGTTTCCAAGCAGAAGGAAAGACAGCGCTCGAAATAGGGTGTTATGATGGAGCGAGGTCTTTTGCGCTTGCTGAGCAGGGTATAGACCAGGTTACAGGCTCAGATATCGCAAGATATTATGTGCGTGAGTCTGATAAGGACCCCGATGCAGCGCAAAAAAAATCGATTTATCTGGAAGAACTTCGAAACATGATCCGGGCAGCATCCAAGGGACCGGCAGATAAAGTCAGGTTCATAGAAGACGATATCACTCAATCTGGTCTTCCCGCCGCCAGCGTCGATCTTGTTTGCTCATGGGAAGTGCTTGAGCACGTTCAGGATCCGGCCAAGCTTTTTTATCAGATAAACCGGCTTTTAAAGCCGGGCGGGATAGCATTTCATGAGTATAATCCTTTTTTCGCGATCAATGGAGGACATAGCTGGTGCACACTTGATTTCCTCTGGGGGCATGTCCTTCTAAAAGACCGGGAGTTCGAAAAATATCTGGCTAGGTTCAGACCGCCGGAAATGAATGAGGCCTTGAATTTCTATAATAAAAGTCTTAACAGGATGACCATGGGAGAGCTGGAAAGAGTTTCGGCCGAAGAGGGCTTGAATACGCTTGGGCTCATACCGTGGACTGAAAAAGAACATCTGGAACTTTTGACGGCCAGCATTTTCAGGCAGGCTAAGGAAAACTACCCTTCGATAACAGCACAAGACCTGTCTTCCCCTTTTGTCTGGGTAGTCCAGACAAAAAGTTAGGAACAAGTTTTTGGGCAGAACGCTTATCTTTCTTGATCAATACTCCATAGCGATTCAAAATAAAATAAAGTCTCTTGCTTTGCGGACGGATTCGTTTCTCATCCTCTGCGTGGATGAAAGCGTCTATCTGGCTTACAGAGATACGGCATATCCGGTGTTTTTTTTGCCTGAGCTTCTGAGCAAGGAAGATGTGGAGAATACCGACAGGGAATGTCTCAATTTTATCAAGGAAACCTTCTATCCGGATGAAAAAGAAAAAGACCTCTTTTTATACAAAGGGGTTCGCATGGGATACGTTATAGAGTTTTATTTGATACCCCGTTTCATGAAAATATTCCGTGACATTCTTCTTGTTTTGAAGGCGGTTGAGCATTTCGAACATGACAGGATCATAGTGGCCGGCCCGGAGGAGTTTCCCAGGACGGCAAGGATGGCTTTCTGCGAACGTAAACTAACTTTCGAATCCTGGTTTGGGAAAAAACAAAATATGCCTGTCAGGCTTTTGCGGCGGATTTCAAAATTTTTTCTCGCAGTGAGGAATCTCTGGAAGGCAAGGCCTGCGGCAGATCCATTAATAGAGCCCATTATGAATCTGCTTTTACTTCTGGAATCTTTTTTTTTGGGGCGATTTAAAAAGCGCGGACAAAAAGAAGCACCCTTTAAAAAATGGTTCTTTTTCATTCCAGATCGGAACACTCTTGAAATTTATAAACAGATGGCGGG
>JAKAGP010000517.1 GCA_021825785.1 Nitrospirota bacterium | reverse complement strand
AGGCGGCGGCAAATTACCTATATACTCCTTTAGCCAGTTGTAGCTGAAAAGCATTTGGACTCGCCTGTAAATATATTGTTTTTTGGATTAGAATGGCTTAACCGAAGCTTTTAAAAGGCAAAAAATTAAAACTGCCGAAGGAACCTTATGTCGTTTTCAAAGAAAAGCCTCAGATCATCTATGCCGAACTTGAGCATGGCAATGCGCTCTATGCCGAGCCCAAAGGCAAAGCCGGCATACTCATCGGGATCGTAATTCACAGACCTGAAGACCTCCGGGTGTATCATGCCTGCGCCGAGTATCTCAAGCCAGCCGCTTCCCTTGCAGACTCTGCATCCGCCCCCTTTGCAGATAACGCATCGTATATCAACCTCCGCGCTCGGCTCTGTAAATGGGAAAAAGCTCGGTCTGAATCTTATCTCAGTCCCTTCACCGAAAAGGCTGTTGAGAAAAAGCGTGAGAATGCCTTTAAGGTTGCTGAAGGTTACATCCCTGTCGACCATGAAACCCTCGACCTGATGGAACATAGGCGTATGAGTTATGTCCGAGTCCCTGCGATAAACGGTTCCCGGTGCGATAACCCTCAAAGGAGGCCTTCTTGTTTCCATTACCCTCGGCTGGACCGCGGAAGTATGGGTGCGCAGGAGCACATCTTCACCGATATAGAAGGTGTCCTGCATGTCTCTTGCGGGATGATCTTTCGGGAGGTTTAACGCTTCAAAGTTATAATAATCAAGTTCCACTTCCGGTCCCTCGGCTATGTCAAAGCCGAGGCCTGAAAATATATTCTCCACCTCATCCATTATCCGGGTTACGGGATGCCTTTTACCCGGAGAAAGAAGCCTTCCAGGGAGCGTTACGTCAAGCCTCTCTTTTTCAAGCCTACCGGCCTTCTCCCTGTCGAGCATCTCCGATAGAAGTCCGTCAATCTCTTCTTCTATCCGCTCCTTGGCCCTGTTTATAGATTCACCGGCATTACGCCTCTCCTCGACCGGCAAATTACTCAGTTCTTTCAAAAGAGAGGCTACTTTGCCTTTCCTGCCGAGGTATTTTACCTTGATCCGTTGGACTTCCTCGCCGGAAGAGACATTTCGAAGCTCGTCCCTTGCGTCCTGTAAGAGTTTTTCCGGGTTTCCGATCATGCGGCAAGGCTTGCCTTGGCTATCGTCACCACCTTCGAAAACGCCGCCGGGTCGTTGACGGCCATATCAGCGAGGGCCTTCCTGTCCATCGTGACGCTAGCCCTCAGCAAGCCGTTCATTAGCCTGCTGTAGGTAATGTCGTTCAAACGAGCGGCAGCGTTTATCCTTGCGATCCATAGGCTCCTTATTTCCCTTTTCTTCGACTTCCTATGGGCGTACGCATATGCCATAGCCCTGTCAACGGCTTCAGTCGCTATGCGATAAAGGCTCCCTCTGCCGCCCCGGAAACCCTTCGAGGCTTTAAGCACCTTCCTTCTTTTTTTCTTGGCGTGTACGCCTCTTTTTACCCTCGGCATACTTCTTGCTCCTTTCGAATTTTAATCCTTACGCTTAATCTTCACTGTTTACGGTGCTTGTCGTTAAAGTTCATTGCCTGGCGGAGCTTGCCCATTCGGCTTATCCACTCCGCAAAAACGCAACTACAGGCATTAATCGTATGGAATCAACTTTTTGATCGAATCCTCGTGAGTCCTTGAAATAAGAGCAGGCTTGCCGAGCGTTCTCTTGACGCGCTTGGCCTTACTGGTGAGGATATGCCTCATGCCGGCCTTTCTTCTCGCGACCTTTCCGGTTCCGGTTGTCTTGAACCTTTTTGCCGCGCCCTTGTTCGTCTTCAATTTAGGCATTTCTTCTCTCCTTCCATGTGGTTACTTTAGAGCATGAAAAAATGAATCACTTCTGCTGCAAGGGAGCGACAAGCATGGTCATATTGCGGCCCTCAAGCTTTGGCGGAGCCTCTATCGCGGCGATGTCCTTAATCTCATCGGCCACGCGCTTCAGCATCCCCATACCAAGTTCCGTATGCGTTATTTCCCGCCCCTTGAAGACTATGAATACCCTTACCTTGTTGCCTTCGCTCAAGAACCTCTTTATATTACGCAGCTTGAACTGGAAATCGTGCTCTTCGGTCTTGCCGCGGAGCTTCATTTCCTTTACCTGAATCACGGTCTGCTTTTTCTTGGCATCCTTGGCTTTTTTGCTCATCTGGTACTTGTATTTGCCGTAATCCATGATGCGGCAGACAGGCGGCGCCGCCGTGGCCGCTATCTCCACAAGGTCGAGTCCTATGGCCTCCGCGGCAGATAGGGCGTCCTTTGTCGGCATAATGCCGAGCTGATTGCCCTCGGCGTCTATCACGCGCACCTGAGGCACACGAATCATCCTGTTTACGCGAACTGTCTCTTTTGCTATAAAAACTCACCTGCCTTTCGGTCTGTTTTGAGACTGTATAAGTCTTATGAATTCGGTGAGGGCCATGGGCGTCAAGGTCTCACCGCCCCTGGCCCTTGGAGCAACAAGCCTTTCCTTCTCTTCATTATCGCCGATGACAAGCTGAT
>JAKAGP010000025.1 GCA_021825785.1 Nitrospirota bacterium | reverse complement strand
CAATAATGAAGAATGGAATGAGACACGGTCCAGTAGCGAAACAGAACGATTAGACCAAAAGATTAGGCAACTGCGAGAGGAGAAAGCCGAACTCGGCAGACGGTTGCGCGCTATACGGGAATCCGAGACACTTCCCCAATCTATTGCCAATGGTACATATCGAGGCACGGCGGCCCAAATTGCACAGACCATTAAGGCCCAAGAGAAAGAATTCAATTGGTTTGTGGACGCCATCCCCTTTGATACTGCCTGTCCCGTATCGGAAAGCGATTTACAGAATGCACTTGGTATCCTTCGAAAATTGACACCAGAGAAGCAAAGAGAATTGAAATTGAATTGGCCGGATGCCTTGCCGTTACCCGAAAAGTTTGCAGATTTTGCCAGTGCTGAAAAAAAGGCAATCGAGGAGGAACGCTCGGCGGCCCAGGAATCAGATATGCTCATGGCAGAACATCTTGCCAAGTTCAGCGAACTCTCAATTCATGCAGTTCAGGATTCGATGACAGAATTTCTAAACAGATGCCGCAAGCTGTCTGCCTTTCGCGATTCTTGGATTAAAGACGCGATACGTGATGTTGTTTCAGGCAGTTCCTCCTTATGGCGCGAGCTGCATCGCGTGACGAGAGAAGTGATAACAAGCGTTATGAATTTCACCTCGCTTGCAGACAATACAAAGATCGAGCTTGCCCAAAAGGCAGATATGAGGGCCATTTTTGAAGATGTCAAAAAACTCAAAGCGCACCTGGAAAACGGTGGCAAACTCGGTTGGGGCCCATTTCGCCCGAAGATTGTCAAAGAGTGTGCCTATACCTTGAAAACCGTTCGCTTAAATGGACGCCCATGCTCCGCTTTACCTCAATTCCAAACGCTCTCGGATGTATTGCGCGTTTATATGGAGTTTGAAAAGGGATGGGGATTCTGGACGGGCCGATGTGAAAAAAGCTGTGGCCCGTATGCGCTGCAATTACAGACTCTTAAAGAACTCTGTAATGCGCTTGAAGATGTTTTGGCACTTGAAACTGTAATAGAGGTTTGTCGTGGCGCATTAAATCAATGTAGTGGATTGACAGAACCATTATGGAGTGATGAATCACAAGTCCATCGTGTGATGGGATCGTGCAGATTTGCCATAATTCGTCTTAACAAAAGCCGAGCTACAGAGAATATTCAAAAAATTGAGGAACCTGTGGCAGCACTTATTCCCAAGGGGAACACTCATCCTGTGGTGGAAGAATTGCTTGCAGCGATTAGAAATCGAGATGCTGCCACATATGCCCGCACATATAACAAAATTCAAGCTTTAAATCAGGAGAAGTTAGCCGCTAACAAGGGCAATGAATATATCGGGGGCTTGCGCAAATTTACACCAAGGTTAATAGAGGATTTGAAACGGACATGCGGAGAAAACTATTGGGAAACACGCATTAAGCAAATTCTAGATGTTTGGCATTGGGCGCAAACAAGGGCGTGGCTCAAAGAGTATATCCGAAAGGAAGATGTTCCAAGCCTTGCCAAACGAGTAAGACAAATTGAAGACGAGTTAAGTACCGCTATTTCTAAAATTGCGTCCCTACGTGCCTGGTCATTTTGTTTTTCTCGATTGAAGGAGCAACATCGGCGGCATATGGAAGCTTGGCAGCAATCTATGCGTCGTCTCGGCAAGGGGACGGGCAAACATGCTCCCCGCCATCGTCGCGAAGCTCAAAAGCATCTTAATGAATGCCGCGAGGCTGTTCCGGCATGGGTTATGCCTCTTCATCGGGTCTGGGATACGGTGGACCCTGCTCCCGGAATGTTTGATGTTATCATTGTGGACGAGGCTTCGCAGTGCGGATTTGAAGCACTTCCACTGTTCTATCTTGGTAAGAAAATACTTATCGTCGGAGACGACAAGCAAATTAGTCCAGATGCGGTTGGATTGCCCCGCGATACAGTACACCGGCTGATGGAGGAGTTCCTCCAGGACTTCAGATTCAAGACATCTTTCGATGTCGAGAGTAGTCTCTTTGATCATGGCAAACTTCGATACGGAACACGCCGCATAACCCTTCTGGAACATTTCCGGTGCATGCCTGAAATCATTAGTTTCAGCAATGCTCTTTGTTATAGGGATACGCCACTGATTCCATTACGGCAGTATAGCCCGGATCGTTTGCTTCCACTTGAGCGCGTCTTTTTGAAAGGCGGTTATCGTGAAGGGACAAATAATCAAGTAATCAATCGGCCTGAAGCCGATGCTATAGCATCGAAGATCGCTGAACTGTGTAAGGACACAAAATATGCCGGAAAGACCATGGGAGTTGTGGTTCTTCAAGGAGATGCACAGGCAGGGCTGATAGAAGAAACACTATTGAAGAAATTAAGCGCTGAGCAGATGGAAAAGAGACGGCTCGTATGTGGAAATCCTTACAGCTTTCAGGGTGACGAACGCGATATCATGTTTTTGTCCATGGTTGCCGCACCGAATGAGCGGATCGGCCCGCTTACGAAAGCGGCAGATGAAAGGCGTTTTAATGTTGCCGCAAGCCGCGCGCGAGACCAGATGTGGCTATTCCATTCCGCAACTCTCGAAGACCTTAGCATTTCATGTCTCCGTAGACAATTGCTCGAATTCTTTGAGGATGTGAAGGCCAAGGATATTTGTGGTATTAATTGCGAAGAACTGGAACGCAGGGCGGCACAGGATAATCGGTCTGTTATCAAACCACCGCAGCCTTTTGATAGCTGGTTTGAAGTGGACGTAGCCCTTGAACTACTTCGTAAAGATTTCGTTATTGTTCCTCAATTCGAGGTGGCAGGAAAGCGGATTGATTTGGTAGTGGAAGGCGGACGAGCGCGCATGGCAATCGAATGTGATGGAGATGAATTCCATGGCATTGACCAATATGAACAGGATATGCAACGTCAGCGGATGCTTGAGCGTTGTGGATGGGTTTTCTTTAGAGTCAGAGCATCTCAATTCTACGCTGAAAAGCAAAGAGCATTATTAGACCTTTGGGGGATGTTGGAAGAGAGAGGAATTTTTCCAAAAACCCGGAAAAGCGCGCACGAAGACAAAGAGCAATATATTCCAGATCGACCGCACCAATTTCAAGAAGCAGATGCTGATATCTGTGTCAAGGTGGGCAATACTGTAGTTTATATTGATCTCGACAATCCCGAAACTGAAAAACAGGCATTAATAACATCAGATAGGTCTAATCCTGAATGGGGTACAATAAACGTAAATACCCCTATTGCCCAAGCTCTCTTGGGTGCCAGAGCAGGAGATATTGTTGAAGCTAAATTGCCAAGGGGTACATTCGAGTTTTTAATCAAACAAATCAAAAATTCAAAATAATAAAGTGAGACAACAAACTATCAAACTTCAACAAACGGCATTATTTTCACAAACGAGAAAACCGCGGGAGAACATAATTCATGAAGTCCCTATTGCAATTCTCCAATAAGCCCTCTACCGTCCCGGCTATCACCTCATGGTATCTTGCCGATCTGGGTGAGGCTCGCGGAAAGCAGGGGCTTTTCACAAAGCAGTCTCCCCAGTGTCTCAAGGCATTGAAGGAGCACGCGCTTATAGAAAGCGCGGTGTCTTCAAACCGCATAGAGGGCGTAACTGTCGACCAGGCGCGTGTTAAAACCATCGTGCTTGGCAAGGCGCACCTCATGGACCGCGACGAGGAGGAAGTACGGGGATATCGAAACGCGCTGAAACTCGTCCATGAGCAGGGCGCAAAGCTGCCGGTCTCCGAGGAAACGATTCTAAGGCTGCACAAGCTGGCAAAGGGCAATATCTGGGATGCCGGGAAATATAAGGAAAAGCAGAGCGATATTATCGAGAAATACCCTGACGGAACGTCCCGCGTGCGTTTCAAGACGGTCTCCCCTGCCCTAACCCCAAAGTACATGGCCCAGTTGGTTGACCTTTGGGACCAATGCCTTCAGGGAAGATGGGTGCATCCGCTGGCCGCTATGGCCGCCTTCAACCTGGATTTTCTCTGTATCCATCCCTTCCGGGACGGAAACGGCAGGGTCTCAAGGCTGCTCCTTCTGCTTCAGTGCTATCACCTGGGCTACGAGGCAGGACGCTACATCAGTATCGAGCGGGTCATCGAGCAAAGCAAGGACCGCTATTACGAAACCCTGGAGCAAAGCTCTCAAGGCTGGCACGAGGGGAAACACGACCCCTGGCCCTATATAAACTATGTCCTCTACACGTTAAAAGCCGTTTACCGCGAGTTCGAGGAACGCGTGGGGCAACTAAAGTCTCCCAAGGGCGCGAAAACCGAACTAATTAAATCGGCCATTGACTCATTCGCAGGAGAATTCACTTTGACTGAACTGGAGCGGGTATGCCCCGGCGTCAGCAGGGACATGATCCGAAGGGTTCTTAAAGAACTCCAGGGCAAAAAAGAAGTGGAGTGCCTTGGCCGGGGGCCGGGGGCGCTTTGGAGGAAAAGAGGTAATATCCCTAAAAGAGGGTAATAAAGAGGGTAATATTGACCGTAACGAAAACGTAACGGAATCCTTCCGAATGGCCGGAAAATGCCGGAAAATATCCGAAGGGATGGAACGGCAAAACCCCATGAAAACAAAGACTAAAGTCGAATTTTTCAGGTAGAAGGCCCACTTAGCAAAATTGCCCATTTAGGGCTCTCAAGGCTAAAACACGGGTTCGAATCCCGTTGGGACCGCCGAGTAAATCAAGGGGTTATGGAGCATGCGGCCCCTTTCTCCCCGCAAAACGTAGCCAAAACGTAACCAGATTCTCTCTCAAGCACCGAGACGGCACTCCTCAGATAGAAAAGCTTTTTCCCTACGGAGTTCTTGTTTACGGTTTTTTGCGCCTCGGAAATGCTTTGGCTTAAACAAACGAGCAAACGATCAAAGGGAACAAACGGCATTATCCAACAAACGAAGAACAAACAAATAGAAGACGAGCCATGGTGCGCTGACAGATTTTCGGAATCTTGTTAGGGTTTTCACATTAATCCAAGGAGGAAATCCGCAGCGGGCTCAATGGAAATACCGTCTCTTGGCAGCCTCTCCTTTCCACGATAAACGAGAGTCCTTTTTGCCTCCGGGTAGTCTTCGCCGAATGCTTTAAACGCCCTCAGGTCCTGAGGATGTATGGTGGCTGAGTTTTTCACCTCTATCGCCTGAAAGACATCCTTCCCGTATACGATGAAGTCGATTTCAGAACCGGCGCTGGTCCTCCAATAATAAAGTTCGCAGCCGGGCTGAAAATAATCTATCCATGCTCTCAAGTGCTGGGCTACCAAGCCTTCGAGGGCGGCGCCTGATTTCTCCTCGTGGCGGTCAAGAGGACCGGATGGCCGCAGAATATTGAAAATGCCCGCATCAAAGAAATAAAACTTTGGGCGTGAGACAACCGCCCTTTTTGCTCTCCGGGGAAAAACCGGGATTCTGAAAGCAAGGAGCAGGTTTTTCACCTGACAACGCCAAAGGCGCCCAGGACAGATCCTATCGCAAGAACAAAGGCTGGATGCCACTGAAAGCGCACGAGCAGCAGGAGAGCCATCGCCATGAGGCCCCACGCGTCGGCGCCCTGAAGAGTCCCCGGCGCCAGGAGCGCTGCCGCGCTTATAACCATTCCCACCACGGCCGGTGCGATCCCCCCAAGAAAATCCTTCACATGCGGCCCTTCCCTGAGCCGGGAATACCCTTGCGAGAGGAACGTCATAAGTATCAAAGCGGGGGTGAAGAGCGCGAGCGTAGCCGCCAATGCCCCTGTTACACCATGGAGATGGAACCCGGCAAATGTGGCCAGAACGGATATCGGGCCGGGCGTGAGGTTGCTGATCGCGACCCCGTCTATAAACTCTTTCGGGGTAAGCCATCCCAGGGCCTCCAGCCTCTGCTGAAGAACCGGCACAAGGACAAACCCGCCGCCGAAGAAGACAAGGCCGGCCTTTAGAAACACCCACGCGACAGACGCCAGGGATTTACCCGTTGCTGCAACTCCGGCGGAAACGGGCAGGGCGAGCCCGGCTGCCGTTGATGATCCGGCACCCGGCGTTTTCGGATTTTTATCCCTCTGCGACGATCCCCGGCTCTGTCCTTTGCCAAGCACCCTCGTCCCCGCGATCAGGCCTGCCAAACCGGCCCCGATAAGGATATAGACCGCGTTGATCTTTAAAAGAGAGAGCCCCAGGGCGATAGCCGACAGGAACACGGACGGCAGTGAGCGCACCGCTTTCCGGCCCATGGACCACGCCGCGCTGAGGATCAGAGCAATAACTACTGGCCCCAGGCCACCGATGGCGCCCTGCAGGGCCGCAACGGCATGAAAGCTGAAGTAAAGCCAGGAAAGCAGGATCACTATGAGGACCGAGGGCGTCATGAAGGCAAAGGCGCACGCGAGCCCGCCCAGTGAACCGTACAGCCGGTTTCCGATGAAAAGGGCGGCGTTTACGGCAAACGGGCCCAGCACTTGGCCGAGCCCGACCCCGTGCAGAAATTCATCTGTCTCCATGATGCGCCTTTTTAGTATCAGGTCCCGCTCCATCAGGGCTATCATGGCCATACCGCCCCCGAAGCCTATGGATCCGATTTTCAGGAACTGGAGGAGCAAGGCCGGCAGAGTAATCGCCGGTCTTTGAAAAGGAGCCTCCATGGCATCCCTATCGGGTTTCATACTTTTTCTCGGCGCCCTTCTCTTTTTCGGCGCATGGAATGCAGAGTTTCCGTCCGTCCATGGTGATGATCAATCTGTCGGTGAATACCGCCTCTCCGCAATTGGCGCAGCTTTTGACGTTGAAGTTGGGAGAACCCTTCTTCACGTCCTTCCTGAACACTTTACCGATATCCAGGAATTCGTCCTCCGGAAGGCCCAATATCTTTTTTACAAGCGGGGCGGTTATCTCAGACGGTATGTCCTGCGGCGGCACTCCTTTTTTTCGCTCTCCCACGAAAGGCGAGTTCAGCGCCTTTTCGAAAAAGTCCGGCTTAAGCGAAACCCTCACAGCCTTTCCAGTCTCCGTATCGATGAGGGTGAATGCCATCTTGCTGTAATAGAGCTTCTGGATGTTTGACTTCCCATAGGTGCATCCTGTGGCGGTCATTACACCATCCAGAAAACACCCCGCCGCATGACCCTTGCCCGTCTCGGCCTCTACAAAGAGTTCCTTGTCCTTTGACCTCTCCACGCCGAGAGCGCGCATTGCCGCAAGCCCGGCCCGGAGCCCCATCGGCATCGCGGGGCACTTGTGCCCGTGAAACTCCAGCGCAACGTTAAAATATTCGTTGAAATTGAGACCTTTCATCGCGAGTCCTCCGTTTTGGAAATTGAGATTCCTGCGGCAAGGGGACTGGTCCCCGCAGTCCCGCGCTTCGCGGGACAAGATATATCATCAGCCATTCGAGGCTTCGCTATATCCGATGAATGACAGCGATTTCCTCAAGGCGTCCAATCCCCTTGGCTCCTCCTCAAGAAGAGGAAAGACCATTACCGGCAGGCTGAACCTGTCCCTGATCTCTTCAAGGTGCTCCATCTGCATGGCCCGCCTGTTACGGAAAAATTCATTCGTGGCAACCCCATCGGGCAGGATCATGTTGGCCACAACAAGCTGGGTCTCAATCCCCGCATCTTTCAGGTCACGCATCGCACGGTACGATTCCAGTATCGGGGTGGATTCAGGATAGAGGACAAGGCTGAAGACCGTCCTTTCCCCGTCTCTGAGGATATTTATGATCTCCCGGAACCTGTTTTGCGCCGTCTTTTTCGCCTCGTCTCCGCATACCATCATCTCCATTTGCTTTGCGTAGCCGAAGGGAAGGTCCAGCAATCTCAAGGTATGGCCCGTAGGGGCGGTGTCGAAGACGACCAGATCATAATCCCTACTCTCGATGAACTGGATGAACTTGTCGAAGGCCGCCATCTCCTCGGTGCATGGGGAGTTCAGTTCCTCTTCCATCGCGGCGATCATGTCATCGGAATATTTACCGCGGGCGTCATTCAATACTTTTTCCTTGTACTGCCTGAATGCGGCCTCCTGGTCCACCATGACGGCATGGAGATTATCGGTGACTTTGACCGGCTCGCTTCCGGCCTTTACGCGAAGCACCTCCCCTATATGCGCGGCCGGGTCAGTCGTGACAAGAAGGGTTTTAAAACCCTTTTGGGAGGCGTATACGGAAGCAATGCAGGATACGGTTGTCTTGCCGACGCCGCCCTTGCCTGTGAAGAACAGCGCTTTTGTCCCCCTTTCCGGGAGCCACATTTTTTGCACATCCGGCGTATCTATCTCAAAAAACGGGCGGGCCTGTGGTTCACTTTTTACGATGCCGGCATCCCTTTCCCCGTTGAACAACTCATGAGCCACGTCTTTCAGCGCATCAATTCCCTTTACCTCGTTGTCCCGTAAAAGCATATGCCGCGCCGGTTTTTTAATCGCGACCTTCGCTTCATTGATCACATTCTGCTGGGACTCGTATTTTCTTCTGAAAAAATCGATCTCGCAGACCTCTTCAGGCAATATGCCGTTTATCACTATCCCGCCTGAGTCAATGCCAATGGTTTCGAGTTCCCTTGAGGCCCTGAGGGTCTCGTAAAGCGAGAGTTCTTCAGGCCTCATCACAAAAATAAAATTCGTCCTTTCATGGTCTTTCAGGAGGGCAGCCGCCCTGTCGTACTTTTTCTTCGAGTCCTGGATAGTTTGGACGGGGCCGAGACAGGTCTGGCCTGTGCCCTTTGCGGACTCCTCTATGTGTTTTGACCAGTCTACGGGAAGCTCAAGCAGCCTTATTGTGTGGCCCGTGGGAGCGGTGTCAAAAACTATCACATCGTACTCGTCGCTTTCCATGAAATCGATGAACCTGTCGAAGGACGCCATCTCGGTCGTGCACGGGCCGCTCAGGTTTTCTTCCAGAGACGCAATCACATCCCCGGGCATGACCTCCCTGTAAGGGCCTATGATGCGCTCCTTGTATTCCCTTGTGGCTTCATCAGGCTCTATCTCCATGGCAAGAAGATTATCCACTCCTTTGATTGGCGTAATCTTATGCCCTATCTCCTGCTCGAATACGTCGGCAAGGTTGGAGGCGGGATCGGTAGTCACGATCAGGGTCTTTTTGCCTTCCATGGCGTAATGAATGGCGGTGGCGGACGCCATCGTGGTCTTGCCTACCCCTCCCTTGCCGGAGAAGAAAATATACCTGGTCATATTTCAGCTCCCCATCCGGAGCCCTATATTGAGCGAGGGTTTTATGCCAAGCGCGCCGCACATCTCTTCATAGGATGGATACCCGCCCGTCCTGAAGACCTCCCCGTTTATGAGCGTGACCGGCAGTATCTTCTTTCCGTTTTTGTGAAGCAGTTCGGACACTATGCTGTTTGACATGAACTCATTGGGCTGCTGGACGAGGTTGTATCTTTCCACCTGGACGCCCTGCCTCTTAAGCGCCATCAACGCATCGTTCACCTTTACAAGCACCGGGTCAAGCGTAGGCCCGCAAAGCCCCGAAGAGCAGCACATTGGCGGGTCGTAGATATCGATTTTCATGTTTCCTCGCTACCTCCTTTTTTACACGGGTTCCGTGGTTTTTATCTCGCAGGCTGTGAAATATTTTCTCTTGAAATAGTTCGCCACGTTAACAAGCCCTATCATGACGGGCACCTCCACCAGGGGGCCGATAACGGCGGCAAAGGCAGCCCCGGAGTTGATGCCAAATACCGCGACGGCAACGGCTATCGCAAGCTCGAAATTGTTGCTTGCCGCCGTAAAGGCCAGCGTGGCCGTCTTCTCGTAATCCGCCCCGATCTTCCTTCCCAGATAGAAAGAGACCAGGAACATGACCACAAAATATATGAGAAGGGGAACAGCCACCCTTACCACGTCCAGTGGGAGCCTCACTATGTAATTGCCCTTTAGGGAGAACATGACGACTATCGTGAAAAGCAGGAATATCAGGGTGACGGGGCTTATCCTGGGGATGAACTCCCGCCTGTACCACTCGGGGCTCTTGATCCTTATCAGGCTCAGCCTCGTTATCATCCCGGCCAGAAACGGTATGCCAAGATAGACAAAAACGCTCTTTGCTATCTGGCCGATTGTGACGTTCACGACCGCCCCTTTCAGCCCCAGCCACGCCGGAAGCACCGTGATGAAGACATAACCGTACACGGAAAAGAAAAGCACCTGGAACACGGAGTTGAAGGCCACAAGGCCCGCGGCGTATTCCGGGTCTCCGCAGGCAAGGTCGTTCCAGACGATCACCATCGCTATGCAGCGGGCAAGACCTATCATGATAAGCCCTACCATGTATTCGGGATAGCCCCTAAGGAAGGTTATCGCCAGGAGAAACATCAAAACGGGGCCGATTATCCAGTTTTGCACCAGCGACAGTCCAAGCACCCGCTTGTTTATGAAGACATCCCCCAGTTCTTCGTACTTCACCTTGGCGAGCGGCGGGTACATCATAAGTATTAGCCCGATGGCAATCGGGATATTGGTCGTGCCCACGCTGAATTTATTTATCAGCGCCGGCATCGATGGCAAGAAATACCCCAGC
>JAKAGP010000516.1 GCA_021825785.1 Nitrospirota bacterium | reverse complement strand
CCTGAACTCGATAAAGCTCTCCCTTGGCATCCTCAAGGCGGAACATGGCCCCGCAATTTTAAAAAAACACCTCGAACGCATCCAGGAGGAGGTGTCAAGAATGGAATACCTGCTTAAATCACTGAAGAATTTTAACGGATATGAGGCCCTCGAAATCGGGGAGCTGGAACTGTCCGTATTCCTGGCAGATTTCGTTTCCCTTGTTAAATGCGATTTCTCGGGAAAGGGCATAAACATAGAGCTGGATGCCGCGTCCCCCGCTCTGGCGATGTGCGACCCGAGGGCCTTGAAACAGGTCCTCCTGAACCTGGTGGCAAACTCCGTGGACGCGCTTGCGGGCGTTGCCGGAGCTGAAATACTCTTTGGGCTTTTCAAAGTTGGCAGGACGCTGATAGTCCGCGTGGCGGACAATGGCTGCGGCATGGCAAAAGAACAAATGGACAATCTCTTCAAACCTTTCAACACGACCAAAAAACAGGGCACGGGGCTGGGGCTGGTGATTGTCAAAAAAATGATAACCAGGATGGGTGGCGATGTTAAGGTCTCAAGCATGCGCGGCCGCGGGACAACCGTGGACATCCTGCTGCCCGAGGCATAGAGTCAAAGCCCCGGAGCATATTAAAAGTATAGTTGAACGCGCTCGGCGATTAATGGTGCTGCAATTCCTCAAACCCTGCCATGACCGCCTGAATATCGGCGGGAAAATCCGTTAATTCCTGCACCTGGCGGATCTCGATTATCGAGCCGTCCTGGACCGGGCAGCGCTTGGCCCATTCGATTGCCTCATCCCTTGATTTCACCTGTATCATCCAGTAACCGCCCAAAGTCTCCTTCACCCCGGTGAAGGGCCCCTTGGCCACCTTCGGCCTGCCTCCTGAAAAAGTGACACGGGCGCCCATTGACGGCGGTTGCAGGCCCTCAAGCGACAACAACACACCGGCCTCCTTAAGTTGCCTGTTGTACTGCATCATGGCCTCAACCGCCCCGGCATCCGGCACGCTGCCGGGCGCGGCGCTCTCATAGCCCTGGGGGATCATTAACATCATGAATCGCATCTGGGGGGCCTCCTTCCATTTCCTTTCGCTTTTTTTCTGATTATCAAACAAAAAAACAAAAAACCTTAACGTCAGGGCTTCCGCCTTTCTGTAATCAAACCATATCAAATATCGACGCGGTGTTCAACATGCCTGCTCCGCAAAAGCCTCGCTCAATCCGCCCCGCCTGGCGGGCTCCGCTTTCACTCAAACCAGGCGCTGCCAAATTTTCAATTGCAAAAAAAGCCGGTCAACTTGACAGTTGCCTCTAGCGGGTTATATTTTGTATAGACAACTGGCGTGCCTGCATGACGGAAGGAAGAATTGCCGGAAGATTCCATGTACAGAGGGGATAATTTCCGGCTTGAAGGATCAAAAGAAACTTAGAGACGGGGGAAGGTCTTGGCTGATCGCAGGGAAAATCCGCAGCTCTATGAAATAAACACCGCACAGTGGCTTTATGAGGTTTCGCAAAAAAACGGAAAATGGTTCACACTTGGGGCCGTTCCGGCCACGGAATGGGACAGGCTGCTGGCACCCGGATTCGATTACGTATGGCTGATGGGGGTATGGAAAAGAAGCAAAGAGGGCACGCGGATATTCAGAGAGAGCCCCGAATGGCCTCCTTTCAAGCAATATCTGGACACCATCCTTCCCGGCTGGGGAGAAAACGATGTTGCCGGATCACCCTACTCGATAGCGGCTTATGAGCCGGACCCGCTGATAGGCACCTGGGAGGACCTTCAAAAAGCGAGGGATGCACTTAATAAGCGCAGCATCGGCCTCATTCTGGATTTTGTGCCGAACCACACTGCCCCGGACCATCCCTGGGTTTCCGAACACCCGGATTACTATTTCATGACTGACAGGACCGGATATGAGGGGAAAAAATCAAAAATAAAAGACCCATCGTTATTCTCCCGGATAGAAAGCGAGGGTAAAACCCTGTTCATCGCGCGGGGCAAAGACCCGAATTTCCCCGCATGGTCGGATACCGTCCAGCTTAATTACTTCAATCCGGCCCTGCGTAAGGCCATGCTGTCTGAAATGGGGAAAATAGCCGGATACTGCGACGGCCTGAGGTGCGACATGGCCATGCTTGTCCTTAATGATATCTTCGCCCGGACCTGGGGGAGCTTCTCCATTAATGCACTGCCCACGGGGGAGTTCTGGGAGCAGGCCCGCGCAGCCCTTTCTGGTACTCTCCTGATGGGAGAAGCTTACTGGAATACCGAATGGCGGCTTATGGAAATGGGTTTTGATTATATCTATGATAAAACGCTTTATGACAGGCTCAGGTCTTCGTCCGCCCAGGAGATAAGGCTCCACCTTGCCGCCGATACTGGCTATCAAAAAAAACTTGTCCGCTTCCTTGAAAACCATGATGAGCCCAGAAGCCTGGCGGCCTTCGGCCCGGGCAGGCTCCGCGCCGGGGCCGCCCTTTTTTCAACGCTTCCAGGCATGAAGCTCTTTTACCATGGGCAACTGGAAGGGAAAAAGATAAAGG
>JAKAGP010000515.1 GCA_021825785.1 Nitrospirota bacterium | reverse complement strand
GGAGCTTCTTGAGACCCTGGGGTTCATCTCTATGACGGTCATCCTGCCGGTCTCCGGATGGAGGGCGAACTGTATGTTGCTGCCGCCCGTGTCTACGCCTATCTCCCTGATGATGGCGATTGCCGCATCCCGCATCCTCTGGTATTCCTTGTCGGTCAGCGTCTGGGCCGGGGCGACCGTGATGGAGTCTCCCGTATGGACGCCCATCGGGTCAAAATTCTCGATGGAGCAGATGATGACTACGTTGTCATGCATGTCCCGCATGACCTCAAGCTCGTACTCCTTCCACCCGAGGACAGATTCCTCCACGAGCACCTGGTGATTGAGGGAGAGTTTCAGGCCCTTTTCCAGCAGCTCCCTGTATTCCTCCATGTTGTAGACAACGCCGCCGCCGGTGCCGCCAAGCGTGAAGGCGGGCCGCAGGATTGCCGGAAATCCTATCTCCTCGATGTGCCCGAGGCCTTCCTCCAGGCTGAAGACGATGACGCTTTTGGGAACCTCCAGGCCGATGTTCCGCATGCTGTCGCGGAAAAGCTGTCTGTCTTCCGCCTTCCTGATGGACTCCAGCCTCGCCCCTATCAGCTCTATGCCCAGTTTCTCAAGCGTCCCCTTCATGGACATCTCGACCGCAAGATTTAGCGCGGTCTGTCCTCCCATGGTCGGCAATATGGCCTGTGGCCTTTCCTTTTCGAGTATCTTCTCAAGGGAGTCCGCCGTGAGGGGCTCTATGTATGTGGCGTCCGCTATCTCGGGGTCCGTCATTATGGTCGCCGGGTTGGAGTTCACGAGGACAACCTTGTAGCCTTCCTCCCGGAGGGCCTTGCACGCCTGGGTGCCCGAATAATCGAACTCGCAAGCCTGGCCTATCACTATCGGCCCGGAGCCTATGATGAGTATCTTCTCTATGTCCGTACGCTTAGGCATTTCCGTTGCCTTTCTCCGGCAGGAGGAACTTTCTTATCCCGGCCACAATCCCGGCGGCGTCCCTGATGTTGCGGCCGGAATATATCTCAACCGGGGCCGGGCCCCTTTTAAGATGCAGCCGGACCGTGTAGAAGTCCCTGGGCTTGTCCAGTTCGGGAAGCACCGTGCGGTGATGGAGGGCAATTTTCTCCACCTGCCGGAGCCCGTCCAGGTTTTCAGGCATAATGGTGGTGTGCTCCGCCTCGACTTTTTCCACCTCCGAGGCCCCGAATCTCTTCGCCGCCCTGAAAGGCAGTTTCAGGAGCACGTCTCCCGTTTTGTCCGCATCCAGCGTGAGGAACCTTTTTTTGAACACCAGCAGCCGGGCAAACAGGAAGCCGCCCGCGTATGCGGCAACCAGGGCCGGATAGCGCCAGGGGCCGGCCCCGCGCAGCAGGAGAAACGCCGCCGCCGCGGGAACGGACGCGGCCAGCATGGAGGAAAGCTCGTGGCTGTAGATCACGGGGGAAAGCACGCTTCCCATGCCCGCCCTGAAGGACGTGGTCCTGAATTTCAGCCGCCCGCCCTGCACTTCCAGACTGTAATCCTCGCCTTTCATTATCAATCGATCATCTCCCGGAACCGGCTGAATATGTGCGATGCGTCGCCCGGGCCCGGGCCGGCCTCGGGATGGTGCTGCACGGACATCACCGGAAGCTCGGAGTGCATCATGCCCTCCTCGGTGCCGTCGTAGAGGTTTTTATGCGTGATCACGGCCTTGCCCCTGAGGCTTTTTATGTCCACGCAGTAATTGTGGTTCTGGGCGGTTATCTCCACCTTGCCGGTCCTGATGTCCATGACCGGATGGTTTCCGCCATGATGTCCGAATTTCAACTTGTAGATATCTCCCCCCAGCGCCAGGCCAAGGATCTGATGGCCGAGGCAGATGCCCAGGACCGGCTTTTTCCCCAGGAGTTTTTTCGCGTTTTCAACCGCGTAAGTGGTCGTCCTCGGGTCGCCCGGGCCGTTGCTGAAAAGCACCGCATCGGGGGCCGCCTCCAGCACCTCCTCCGCAGGGGTGAGGGCCGGCACGACCGTTACGTCGAAGCCGTAACGGACGAGGCTCCTGAGGATGTTGAACTTTATGCCGAAATCGTAGGCTATTATCTTTTTCTTCCCCGCCGCCGGCGCGCCTTCCTCCTTGAGTGAAAGCCCCTCCGGCCAGCGCCAGACGTCTTCGCGCCAGGTGTAGATTTCCTTCGAGGAGACGATCTTCACGAAATCGAACGCGTCGATTGAGGGATAGGCCCTTGCCTTTTCCAGCAGCCGCGCGGGGTCGGTCTCCACCGTGGAGATGATGCCGGTCTGCGCCCCTTTTTCGCGCAGGTGCCTCGCCAACGCCCTCGTGTCTATCCCCTCTATCGCCGTTATACCAGACGCCTTCAGGTACTCCCCCAGCGCGGTGTGGGAGCGCCAATTGCTGTTATATGGCAGGTATTCCCGGACGATGAAGCCCTCCGCATACGGGGCGCCCGATTCCACGTCCTCGGTGTTTACGCCGTAATTTCCTATCTGGGGATAGGTCATCGTCACTATCTGCCCCTTGTAGGAAGGGTCCGTGAGGATTTCCTGGTACCC
>JAKAGP010000514.1 GCA_021825785.1 Nitrospirota bacterium | reverse complement strand
AGGGGCAGGGTAGGCAGGGGCAATGTCAAGGCCTACGCATGGTTCCTTGTCCCGGGGTACGATATCATTACGGAGGACGCCAAAAAGAGGCTTGAAGCCCTGGAGGAGCTCAGTTACCTGGGGGCCGGTTTCAGGATAGCCCTGAAGGACCTGGAGATAAGGGGAGCGGGCAACCTGCTGGGCGGGGAGCAGTCCGGATATATTGGCGACATCGGCTTCGAGATGTATGTGGAGATGTTGGAGAAGGCGGTGGCGGAACTGAAGGGTGAGCCCGTAAAAGAGAGGGAACTGCCGGCAGTGGACCTGAAAGTGGATGCCCTGATACCGGAGACCTACATTGAGGATGTCTCTCTGCGGATCGGTTTTTACCGTAGGATAGCCGGCGCTGAAGACGCCGGTGAGCTTAAGAACATAACAGGCGAGCTTGCCGAGCGGTTCGGGCCGCTGCCTGAAGAGGTGAAAAACCTGGCGCAGGTGATGTCTCTGCGGATAGCGGCCGAGGGCGCAGCGGTCGCCGCGATATCACAGGCCGGGGCAAAAGCCAGGTTCAGGTTCCTTCCTGAGGCGTCTCCCCCCGTGGAAACGCTTTTGAAGGATTTCGCCGGGAAATTGAGGTTCATGCCCGAAGGGTCTTTTGAGGTGCTGGTCTCCGAGCGCAAGGTGTTGCTGGATGTTGCGTCCGTCCTTGCTCATTTGACAGGCAACAGGGATTTTGTTATTTTCTAACATGAAAAAAATCGCCATGCCCGCTTCTTTTTTCTTTTGCATCCGGGTTTTCTTTTTTTCTTTTTTTTTGTTCTTTCTGCTGATCCCCTCCGTACGTTCGGACGCTGAGGAGCTGAGCCTTGTAGTCCCTCTTGCCCCGTATTCCGTTTTCAGGACGTGGAGCGCGTTTTCTCTGCCGAAGGGAAGCACATCCATCTCTGATGATATCGAGCGTTCCAATGACCCCAGCTATTACCTCCACCTCCTGGGACTTTCCTACGGCATATCGGACAGGGCGGAAGTTACGCTCAATGTCCCCTATATAGACAATCTTCAGGGGGGCAGCGGGTTTGAGGATATCGGAGGCGCGTTTAAATACAGGCTGCGGGCGGAGGGCAGGTATTCGCCGGCCGCTTCTCTTCTGGTAATGGGTTATCTGCCTACCGGAAGGGATGCCCTGAGCCGCGACGGCGGTGTGGGCGCCGGGGCAGCCCTGAGCCGGAAGCTGGGCCCGCTGATGGCGCATGCAAATGTCATCTATACGGTCTCCGGCAAAAGCAGCCTCAAGGACGAGTTTGATTTTCTTGCCGGCCTGGACTTCGCCGCGGCCCATAACCTGAAGATGCTGGGGGAATTCCAGCTCAGAAAAAGCGCTTTTTCGAACAGGGTGGACCTGTCTGAGATACGTTTTGGTTACAGGCTGTCCAGCGGAGGCGTTTACAACACGCTTGGCATCGGTTTCGACCTTAAAAACAGGCATCCGGAGTTCAGGCTGATGCTGGCATTCGGGGCCTCCTTCGGCCGTCTGGCCGGACGCTGAAGAAAAAACATGGCCGCTTAATTTTTAATCTTCTATCAAAATAGTATAATAAAAACATGTTCGGAGACATCCAGGAGCTCCTTGTAATCTTTATAATAGCCCTCCTTGTCGTCGGCCCCAAGAAATTGCCCGAAGTCGCAAAGGCTGCGGGGAAGTTCGTTGGGGAGCTTAAACGCGCCCTGACGGAGGTCCGGTTCGAGCTGGACCAGGAGATCAACGCCAAGTCCCGGATGGAACAGTCCAGGGAAGAGGCAAGTGAAGCCGGACGGGAGATGGAGACAAAGGAAAAGGCGCAGGCCGTCCCCGAATATGAGAGTGCCAGGGACAGTAATGAAACAGGCGGGCATGAAATGGATTTGCCTGAAACAAACATGCCCGGAACAGGTGGACATGAAACAGACGGATCCGGCAAAAAAGCTGAGGACGCCGGACATGCCGCTGGATCCCCGGAGCAGAAGGCATAAACGATGGCCGATGCAAGGATGCCCCTCACCGAGCACCTGGTCGAGCTGCGCAAGAGGATATTTATCTCCGCCGCCGGTTTTTTTGCCGCCTTCTGCCTGTGTTTTTATTATTCCGGGGCTATTTTCAAGGTCCTTACCATACCGTTAAGGTCATACCCAAAGATAAACCTGGTCTATCCCTTTTATCATCTGGCCCAAAGGGCCGGTACCCCCAGCCTGGTGTTCCTCGCGCCGACGGAGGCCTTCTGGATGTACTTAAAGATGGCCGCCATCGCGGCTTTTATATTGTGCCTCCCCCTGATCTTCCAGCAGGTATGGGGGTTCATAGCTCCGGGTCTCATAGCCAGGGAAAAGAGGCTTGTGGCCCCTTTTGTATTTTTTGCCACAGGTTTTTTTGTTTCAGGGGCGGCCTTTTGTTTCCTTGTGGTGCTGCCGTTCGCGCTTAATTTCCTTCTCCATTATCAAACCGAATATGTCAAACCAATGATATCCGTGGGCAACTACATGGATTTCTGCCTGAAATTCATACTCGCATTTGGCGCTGTCTTTGAA
>JAKAGP010000513.1 GCA_021825785.1 Nitrospirota bacterium | reverse complement strand
GCATTCCATCGACTGCGATTCCAGGGCATCCGCGGCTTTTTCTATGCGGTTACGGCCGTTTTGCTTGGCGCGGTAAAGGGCCAGGTCTGCCTCATGGACGAGCGATTCCGCATCTAGTCTGTGCTCTTTAGCGCTGGAGGCCACTCCAAAGCTGGCCGTGACCCTTAAAATCTCGTCCGGATTGTTCTTGGTTGAATAATCGATATGCCCTTTTTCTATGCTCATTCGGAGGCGTTCGGCTTTAGTAAGGGCTGCTTTCATGTCACACGAGGGCAACACAATCAAAAACTCTTCTCCTCCGTAACGCCCGGCCGAATCGGAAACCCTAATAGACGAAAGCACCTGGTGCGCAACGAACCGGATCACGGCGTCCCCGGCCAGGTGACCTCGCCTGTCGTTTACCTGCTTGAAATGATCGAGATCGGCCATGATTACGCTCAGGCTTGTCCCTTCATGTACGGCCCGGTCGAGGCCTTTTTTGAGGGCGCTAATAATTTCCTCATGGTTCAGCAGGCCGGTAAGCGAATCCTTTCTGGAAAGCTCCTGAGCTCTCTGGTAGAGTTTTGCGTTTTCGATGGCTATGCCAAGCTGGTTTCCTATGGAGGACAGCAGATTGATCTTGTCTTCGTTTATTTCGATGTTTACGGGCGTGTAGAGGTAAAGCACCCCTTCCACCCGGTCCTTCGTTTTTAAGGGCACTATTACATGCCCGTGTGGAAGTGCATCCGGGCTTCGAAACGTATGCCGGATATCGCCGCCACTGTTTCCAGATATGATCATCTCGCCCGTCTTTGCTGCCATTCCGCACAGGCAGTCCCCAACCCTCATGCCTTTATGCATGTCCAGGAACTCCTGGGAATGGCCTAGGCTGGAAATAAGCTCCATTCTGTCTTCTTCCACCACGAAGATTCCGCCCATATCGGCGCTGAACCCCTCCAGTGCCGATATGGAATCCAGAACTTCTCTGATTAGTATGTCCAGGCTTATGGAGTGACTTATCACGGAGGAGACCTTGTATAAGGACAGCGCCATCTGCTCCTGCCGGAGCGCCTTCAAATGGGCTAGCTTTAATTCCTCGTTTTTCTGACTGAGGATGTGCATCATATTATTGAAGTGCTCGCCTATCCGGTATACTGGGTCTGAAGCAGCTTTTTCAAAAACTTCGCATTCGGCGCAGTTATGATATTTATTGGCAAAATGCCCCTGCACCTGCCCGCCGCAGAATGTGCCGGCCACCTGCCAGCACCTCAGCGCGGGCTGTCCGAAGCATGCGCAATCTTTTTGGCCGCAATTTTTTTCCTCGTAGCATTTCTTCAGGTTGGGATTAGAAAACCTGGTATCAAGCCCTTCTCCGGATGCGGCTCTAAGGATCAAACCGGAGACTTCGTCCAGCGCCCTTTGGATTTTTTGATTATTGAGCTTAATTTCCTCGTTTTTGCGCCGGAGGTCATCCTGCAGGGCCTTGGTCCTAAGGCAGGCAAAGACGTGCGCATTTAATTCGGCTTCTGCACATGGTTTTTTAAGATAATAATCCGCACCGCCTTCAAGCCCCTTCACCTCGTCCCCGACACCGCCTTTCGAGGTGAGCATGATAATAGGTATATTCCTAGTATCATCGCTTGATTTAAGATACCTGCAGACCTCGCGTCCGATTATATCCGGCAATATGAGATCAAGTACTATTACATCGGGGGATTGTGTTTTGGCTGCTTTAATGGTGGATTTTCCGTCAGCAGCCCAGATGACTTCGTAACCGGATCCCTCCAGGAAATTTTTCGTTATATTGGCCTGTCCCCGGTTATCTTCTACCAACAGGATCTTAGCTTTGCCCATATGCGCCTACCATGACTAGCATTTGGTATTCCATTATTCCATCCTATGCCAAATCACTTTGTTAGTAAATAAATTTTTCAACTGAAAGTTGTGGTAAGAAACGTGAGGAGGCAAACCATTTCATATCTTCAAAACACCTGTGCTTCTATGTACCTGATATTAGATTATTACAATTCAGGTTATGAATATGTATTCCCCGTCACATCGGGCGCAATAAGAATGGTATTTAACTATTTCCAGTAGTACACATCAGAATTTATGAATTCCCGAATTCTCAAGTTCTGTTAACGTCTCATTTCAGAATCGAGAATTTCCCCATCCCCTCCCCCCCGATACGTGATGTCAACTTCATGACATATGTCATTGAACGATCTCACAAGTGTGGCAGGGGAAAGGGGGTGGCTTCTCAAGCCCAACTATTGCTTAACGCCAGTGGTCATTTGAGATGCACTTTAATCCGTTCTGCTAAATTCTTTGGCGGAGTAGTTGATTTGCTGATAAACTCATTAGCCCCGGCCACGATCGCTTTTTCCTTCTCTCCTTCGCAGGCGCGCGCCGAATAGACAAGGATTGGCGTTTTCTGCCATATGGGATTTGTCCTTATCATGGCCAGCACCTTATACCCGCTTAAGTCTGGAAGATTGAGGTCCAGAACGATCAGGTCTATCTTCTTGCTGCTTAATATATTTAAAGCCTCCATCCCATTTGAGGC
>JAKAGP010000024.1 GCA_021825785.1 Nitrospirota bacterium | reverse complement strand
AAAGTCCTTCTGCCCCACTGGGCGGAGCACAACACCGAACACGCGCGCACGTACATGGAATGGGCGCAAAAGGCGGAGTTCACTACACTAGCGCTGCTGCAGGTATGGGGGCATTGCCTTCCGTGCTGTGATCCCGCCGGATCTTATTAAGAAAAATCCGGCGGGATCACAGCACTTATTATTAATGAACAACCCCGTACGCCTATCAGTAATATCCGGCAATATTCTCGCCGGTAATGTTTTGGCCCGTCGAGACGGAAGTCGGGCAGTTCCAGTAACCTATCGAGTCCCAAACAGTCACCCAGTTGCTGCAGGTGGAGGCTGGCACCTCACTGCCGGCAGTGGCCCCCGGGCTCGGCATGGCATAGATATAATAGGTCCCGGGATTTGCAAGCTTTATGGTATAGTTGCCGTTGGAGTCGGTAAGCTGCTGGGCCGGATATCTGACCGCCGAGCCGCCCGCGCCGCCGTTGCAGGCATCGTATCTGCCCGACCAGCATCCCGCCCCGCCACAATCCGTCGTCGAATCCTTGCAGGGCGCTGTTGTTGCCATGACAAACCACCCGGAAGCGGGAGAGCGGCCAGATGTGACCTTCCCCGGAACCGTAATCGGGGCAGCGCCGGGAGCAAATATAGTGGCGTACACGCTGCCAAGACTGGTTACGGAGCCGTTGGTAACGGTTATGGTGGAGCCTGCATCATACCAGGTGTAATCCCCCGTCCTCGGCGGCCCATACGCCTGCGCCAGGGTGGGGATGGACGCAGTAAGCGGGGCCCTCCGGGTGATCCTGACGCGGTAGGTCCCCGCGGGGACGTTGTTTACCGAAAAGTTCCCGTTTGAATCCGAAGGCCCGAGTACATACTGCGCGCTCCTGAAATATTCTCCCATGATCGGCGTCCCGCTGGGATACGTGTGAAGATATATGTAGGCCCCGGCAATCCCGCTGCCGTTATACATGAATGTCGCCGTGAGCGTGCCGGTTGCCCCGGCCGCCGCGGCAAAAAACAAAAAGGCGAACATAAAAACGGCCAAGACTGAAAACCACTTTTTCATTGCCCCCTCACTCTCCTTTTAACTATGATGTACTACCCACCACAGACAGAGGGGTGGCAGTCTTTTATATAAAGGGCCTTCGCCTTTAAACTGCCACCCCGCAGCTCTCCCAACCTGCCTTAGCAGGGGTGCACGCAAACAAAGCCGATCACGCGCGGCCTGGCATATCCCAGTTTTTTCATGTCACACACCCTCCTTCCCCACTTGAATTGAACATCCTCGCGGCCCTGAAGGCCGCGGGAAAATCTAATAGCCGGGCACAACGATATTCACCCCGGATGCGCCGGGTGAGACGACGTTTGTCGGGCAGTTGTAATAGTAATAGTCTCCGCAGTCCTCGCAGCCGGCACTGGTTGCGCACGTGGGATAGCCGCCGGGATAGTTGGTGTTTGCGAAATTCAGGGTCGGGCTCGCGTAAACGTAATAGGTCCCGGTGTTCTTGAGGTTGATGGTGTAGTTTCCGTTGGAGTCGGTCCATGCCGGATATTTCTGCGTGCCGCACTCGTTGAAGGAATGGGCATAGGCCCAGTTGCCCGATTCGCAGGGTACTGTCGCGGCCTTTACCGCCCATCCGGCCAGCGCCTTGCCCGATGCGCCCCTCACCGTGCCGGTTATCGTGATCGGCTGGCCGTATATGGTGGCGCTCACCGTGCCAAGGGAGACCAGGCCATTGGTGGTGACCGTTATGGTCGCGGGAGTGCCCGTGTCGATCCAGGTCAAATCCCCGGGGTATGGCGGGCCGTCATACGAAACGCTGCCCGCCCTCTTTGTGATCCGGACGTAATAGGTGCCCTCCGGCACGCTGGCCGTTATGCTTCCGCTCGAATTGGATGGTCCGTAGATGCCGGCCGCGCTCCGGTAGTATTGCTCTCTGGGCGCCAACTGGGCGCCGCTTTGCAGATATAAATAGGCGCCCTGGAGCGGCTGGCCGTTATAGAGGACGGTCACCGAGACCGTGCCGTTTGCCTCGGCCCCCACGGGCGACAGCGCAGCCGCAAACATAAAAAAGACAATAAAAACCAGATATTTTTTCATGGCATCCCCACCCTCCCGTAAGGGTTTTTTCACGCTTGCCTTATCCTCTTTCACCTGCAGCAAAACGCGGGTGTTTTGATTAACTTGTCTGCCTTAAATCAGCAGGGATGGACGCAAACAGAACCGATTACACGGGGCCTTGAATACCTTGCCTTTTTCATCTTCCGCCTCCTCCTTTCCTGCCAACATATGGACTTCCACTTTCCATGCTGCACTTTGCAGGCGCAATTTCCATGCCATGGGCATATAAACTCCTGGCAGCAGATTAATCTAACTCATTTAAGGTTTTATTTCAAATAGGCGGTTTCTTTTTTATAAATTATATATTTATAACTTTAAAAACTCGCCAAAATATGTGCTATATGGCGCATATTCGTTTGATGAAAGCGCGAAATGGCACAACTGCAAGTGGAAAGGAGGGCCGGCAAAAACTTCGCGGAACTTGCGGCCCTCCTGCTCTACCTAAAAATTGCCGCTTATGTTTACACCTGTCAGGCTCTGCCCCTTGCCGACGGTTATTGGGGCGATATTGCCGCCCGAGCCGGTTCCGTATCCGCCCGCATTGCACGCCCCCTGCCAGCACAAGCCATGGCATGTGCCGGGATTCTGGCATGCATAGATGTAATATGTCCCCGGGTTTTTGAGTTTTATGGTGTAGTTGCCGTTTGCGTCCGTGAGGTTCTGGGCCGGATATTTAGTCCCGCAGTTGGCGTTCGGATCGGAGATATAATACTGGGGCCCCCCGCAGTACTCACAGCTCTCAACGTCCTGGCATTGCTGGGTGCTGGCCTTTACATACCAGCCCGCCTTTGCCTGGCCGGTAGAGGAGTTGTAGACCCTGCCCGTGATCGTGATCGGGCCGAAGGTCGAGGCGTACGCGGCGCCGAAATTGACGGCCTTGCCCGCGCCGATGCTTACCGTGGGGCCGACGAAGTTCCAGGTGTAATCGCCCGCCCTGGGCGGGCCGTAGAGCTGCGACTGGGCGGGTGTTGTCCCAAGCGGCGCCCGCCTGAGGAGGCGCAAATGGTAGGTGCCCGCAGGCACGCTGGCCGATATATACCCGTTGGCGTTGGTGGGCCCAACTATGTATGGAGCGTTCCTGAAATATTTCTCCCTTGGGGAGAGCTGATTGCCGCCTTGCAGATAGGCATAGGCGTTATCAATCGGATGTACCACCCCGCCTGCGTCCTGATATAAAAGTGTCGCGGTTAACATGCCGTTGCTGCCCGACTGGGCCGTGACGGTGTAGTTTTCCGCCAGGTTTGTGGCAATGAAATTTTCATCGACCAAACTGGACGTCACCGTTGGGCTCAAGTGGTTGAAGGCGAGCCCCGCGGCGCTGGCGGTAACGGTGTAGACGCCCGGGGGAAGGCCGGCAAAGCTGTAATTGCCGTTTCCGTCCGTGGCCGTCGTTGCTGTCACGGGCCCGCTCACGGAGACCGTGGCGCCCGATATGCCCGTTGAGCCAATCGTCTCCACTATCCCCGAAATGGACAGGTTTGCCTGGGCGATGGCGTACTTCACGATGCGGGCGTTGGACGAATCGGCGACATAGACATTGCCGGAGGGGTCGACCGTCACGTCCCATGGACTGCTGAACTGGAATTCGCCCGAGCCCTGGGAGCCCCACTCGGTCTCATAGACGCCGCTTGTGCTGTATTCCACGATGCGGTTGTTGCCTGTATCGGAGACGAAGACGTTGCCCGAAGAATCCAGCGCAATGCCCTGCGGATTGCTGAAATGGCCGAACTGGCTTACAAAAACGCCGCTTGTGGTGAATACCTCCACGTTGGCGGTGCTCGAATCAGAGACGTAGAGGTGGCCGGTTGCGTCCACGGCCAGGCCGGTCGGATAAAATTGGTAGCCGCAGGACCATCCCGCCGGGTCGCAGCCGTAATTGCCGTTGTTCCACTGGGCCACCATGTTGCCGTTTGAATCGAATTTGGCGATGCGGGTATTGCCCGTATCGGCGGCATATATGTATCCGGATGAGTCCACCGCCACGGCATCCGGTCCGCTGAGCTGCCCGCTGCCTATATTGGCCAGCCATGCTCCCGCGGGACTGAATTTCTGGATGCGGTTGTTGCCGCTGTCGGCAACGTATAGGTTGCCGCCGGAGTCCACCGCCTCTCCCGACGGGTCGTTGAACTGCCCGTTGCCGGAGCCAGAGGAGCCCCACGCGGCCAGAAAGTGGCCGTTTGAATCGAATTTTTCTATGCGGTTATTCCAGTAATCGGAGACATAGACATTGCCGTATGCGTCCGTCACCACTTTGTGCGGGTATCTGAACTGTCCGTTACCCGTGCCGAAGGAGCCCCATGAAAGGACATACGTGTAATAAGTGGTCGCCGCCACGGCGGCGGAAAGCAGTACCATAAGCATCAAAACAACAAAAAAGGAAGGCCATTTCTTCATCCCATCGCCCCCCTTTTTCCATGGTGATGATTAACCGCCCCTCAGGCGGTATGGCGGAGGCGGGACCGGCAAGGATCCATCTCACCCCCTTCCGGCCGCCTGTCCCCACACTCCGTTTGTCAACCAGCGGGGCAAGCCCCGCCCCTCAAACCCTTGTCCGTCTGCCGCCCCCACCCCTGGTAGTACTTCAGTTTGGTTTGCCGGGCGATGGCGATTTCGCTTTTTCGGCTTGTTTTCTGCCTCTGCATGGACTCGCTCCACTGCATCTCCGAAACTCGCCTTCGGGGACTGGTCCCTCGGGACTGGTCCCCTTCGGCTCAGACAGCCGGAGATGCGGACGCTTCGCTTCGCCGGCATCGGCCACGAAAATAAGCCATGTCGCTCAATCCGCCATCTGCCCGGCCTGCATAGTCAAACTGCTGCACTATCTGCAGGCCGCCTGCCTTAGCAGGGATGCACGCAGACGGAGCCGACCACTTTCGGCCTGGAATATCTTATCTTCATTGTCAGAACACCTCCTTTCGCTAAAAGTAACCGCTGATATTTACATTGGTAAGCTGCTGCCCGGCTCCGACGCTCAGGGTCACGATCTGCCCGTTGGAACCGGTGCCGTATCCCCCATATGAGCAGCCGTTAGGGGTTTGGCATGCCAGGATATAATAGGTCCCGGGGTTCTTGAGGAATATGGTGTAGTTCCCGTTCGAATCGGTAAGTTTTTGCGCCGGGTATTTAGTCCCGCAGTTGGCCGTGGGACTCCAATGGAGCCCGGCACAGCGCCCGCCTGCCTCGATGGAATTACAATAGCCGCTGTCCAGAGCCACGCAGTACTGGGTAGTGGCCTTCACGAACCAGCCCGCCTTGGCCGCCCCGGTGGAGACATTGAAGACCCTCCCCGAAATCGTAATATGCTCGCCGAATATTGTCGCGTACACCGTACCCAGGTTGAACACCGAGCCGGTGGTGACGGTTATCTCGGGGGCCGTGGGCGTGCCCCAGTTCCAGGTGTAATCACCGGCCCTGGGGGGGCCGTACGACTGGGCCTGGGCCGGGGTGCCCGTGAGTGGCGCCCTTCGCGTCAGGCGCACGTAATATTTGCCCTCCGGGACGCTGACCGAAACATACCCGCTTGCATTGGTAGGCCCCAGTATCAGAAGTGGAGTAGAAAAGTATTTCTCCTTCGGGTTGACCTTCGTTCCGCTCTGCAGATACACATAGGCGTGATCCAGCGGGTGGACGGCCCCGCCCGAATCCGTGTACAGGAACGTTGCCGTTACGGTGCCGTTCGCCATTGCCGTGCCCGCCAATAGCAATAAGGCGGGAATAAAGACGCTTAAAACCGGAATCCATCTTTTCATGGCATCACCTACCCTCCTTTTCGAGGTGATTTTTATCTAATATCCGGGGACGACTACATTCACGGCGGTTGCCCCGGTGGAGGCGACGTTTGTCGGACAGTTGTAATAGTAATAGTCCCCGCAGTCCTCGCAGCCGACGGCCGTCGTGCACGTGGGATAGCCGCCCGGATAGTTGGTGTTCGCGTAATTCAGGGCCGGGCTCGCGTACACGTAATAGGTGCCCGTGTTCATAAGCGTGATGGCATAGTTGCCGTTGGCGTCGGTCCATGCGGGATGCTTCGATGTCCCGCACTCGTTGAAGGAATGGGCATACGCCCAGTTGCCCGATTCGCAGGGCTGCGTGGCCGCCTTTACGGCCCAGACAGCCAGGGGCTTGCCGGAGGCGCCTTTTACCGTGCCCGTGATCGTGATCGTCTCGTACGCCGTGGTATTTACCGTTCCGAGCGCGACCGTGGCGTTGTTGGCTATGGTGACCTCCGGTGGATTTCCAGTGTATATCCAGACGAAATCCCCGGGATAGGGCGGCGTCAGATAAGAAACCGAACCGGTCTTCTTCGTGATGCGGATATAATAGGTGCCCGCGGGAACGCTCGCCGAGATGTTCCCGCTGGAATCGGAAGGCCCCGCGATGGCGCTGGCGTTCTGATAATACAGCTCCCTGGGGGAAAGCTGGGAGCCGCTCATCAGATAAACGTAGGCGCCCGAAACGGGTTGCCCGTTATAAAGGACTGTCGCCGTGATCGTACCGTTCGCTGCGGCGGAGGCAGCCCACAGCACTGCCGCAAACATAAGGACAATAAATACTGCAGGCCATTTTTTCATGGCATCACTACCCTCCCTGGAGACAATTTTTATTGCCGCTTACCCCGTCTTCATTCCCGACAGCCAGTCCACATGCAACCTAGCAGGGGTGCACGCAAACAGAACCGATGACGCGCGGCCTTGTGTATCTCGCTTTTCTCATCTTCCGTACCCTCCTTTCACGCAGTATATTAATTTTTCCCTTTCCCTGTCACAATTATGAATTGCAATTCTCATGCCAGAATTCATACTGCATAATTAATTCAATAAAATTAGGGACTTACGCCGGAATAGCAGCCCTATTTTTTGAAATATTTAAGTTTAATTTTTTTAAAATTATTATTTTTTTGCGCGAAATACCACTTTTGAGATTGCCATTAAGTGCGAAATAACGCAACTTCGGTTTGAGGGCGGGGTAGCCGGGCACCCTCTCGAGTGCCCGGCCCTGTTTGCATCATCCAATCAGGCAGAACAACTCAAATCCCATCACCGCGGAAAGCAAGCCGACCACCGCGAAGACAAGCAAAACCGTAAGCCATCTTTTCATGAAATCACCACCCTTCCTTACTTTCATTCGCCTGCTGCCCCAAAAATTACCTTTAAATTCCTTGCGGGCATATCCCAAATACCGCGTTCTTCGTTCGAATTAATCTTAAGCTGCACTTATAGAGCAATCCTCATGCCCGGATATTTAAAAACCTCCTGAGGACGCCTAACCTTCGGATAAATCAGGTTTTTATTGACAGGTTTATTTTTTAATTTAAGAATCTATAAATTTTAATATCCCTTATTATTTGAAAATTGCGCGAATTAACCCCGGCAGGGTCTCTGTATGAGCGCGAAATGACGAAGGAGTGAGCGCTTTAGATGCGGGAACCGGATGGCTGGGCGGGTATCGCTAATCGAGCCCCGCCTGATACTCAGGCGCAAGGCCCATATCCCTGCGCCTGTAAGCCATGCCGGCTGCAAGGAAAAATATGAGTCCCACAATGATTGCGATCTTCCCGCCAAACGGAGTGCCGGCGGGCGTTCCGCCGATGCCCCAGTTGTTTACAAGCGCGGCCCCCACCAGCATGCCGAGCACGGCGGCGCCTGCATCCGTGTCCCCCTGGCCGGAGAGGATGAGCTGTCTTAAGGGGCAGCCCCGGATGAGGACCGAGCCGAACCCCACGACCACCATACCCATCGCGTTCCAGAAATAATCCTCGTTGGAGCTTGGCTGTCCGTGGATGCCCGGATGAAACTGCCCGGCAGCCAGGTTGGTAATGAACGCCGAGATCACGAAAGCCCCCAGGGCAAGCAGCAAGCCCGTTGACTTCGGGCATCCCTTGACCTCCTTCGGCCCCCATAAAAAAAGGCGCGACAATCCGCCCGTTATGCAAAAACCGGTCTTCCCGGCAAGCCCCCCTATGGCAAGCCCCGCGGCAAGGGACATCCACAGAGGCGCATGAAGGTCCGCGGCCCCCTTGACGCTCGTCCCTATGAAGGGGGCGTCAAAAAGGACGAGCAGAAGCAGGGCGAACATGGAGCCAGGCACCAGGAGACCGTTGGCCGCGGGCATCGAAACCGGCTGCCCCAGCCTGAAACCGCCTTCAAGGAATTTCAGGCCCAGCCATACCCCCGCCATTATACCGGCCACTCCGGCCAGGGCGGTAAAATCCCCGGCGGACAGCCTGATCAGCATCTTCACCGGGCAGCCTATAAAGACGGAGCAGCCTATAATGAGGAATATCCCCGTAAAGAATTTCAACAGCGGCGAGCTTCCCCCCGTGGCCCTGAACCCGCCGCTTCTCACCGAGCCGATAAAGGAGCCAAGGACCAGGCCGATTATCTCCGGCCTCGCGTACTGCATCCTCACGTTGTCGTGGAGGCCGAGCGCGCCGGCTATATTTTCCAGGAAGCAGGATATGCACAGGCCGGTGTTTGGCGGATTGCCGAAGTATGACAGAAGCGGCGCGGCGACCCCTATGAGCACCCCCGTCAGTATGAAGAGCCACCTGTCCTTCCTGTCCAGCCTGAAAAAGTTGTCCGAAGAGGGATTTAACTTATCCACAGGAACCTGCAAGCCTCCTTAGAAGATAATAGAGGTCGCTTTTGGCTTTTTTCAGCCGGGCGTTGTCCGGGTCTTTCGCAAGGGCCGCCTGCAGTTTGTGCTTGGCCTCCCTGAGCGCAACCCGTATCTTGCCCCCCTCGAATAAGTTCGAGGTCTTGTCCGCGTAATCCGGGTCCAGATCCACCGCTTCCTTGTACCGGGAGACGGCGCTGAGGGGTTTTTGCTCTCTCATGTACATGTCTCCCATCAGCATGTAAAATTCGGCCTCGTAAGGATATTGGGCGATGGCGTCCTTTATGAGGCCCTCGGCCTTGGCCGGGTCTCCTCCGCCTTCTATGATATTCTTGATCTGTTTTATACGCGCCTCGGCCTCGGCGGACAAGGGCTGCTGCACGGCCCCCTCCGCATATCCGCCCGCGATGGCGCCCGCGGGTGTATGTCCCCGGAAGAAGACCGACAAGACGACGATTGAGGCGCTAAGCGCGATGATCCCCGCGAACGCCGCCTTGTCCAGCCGGTCCGGACTGAATTTCTTCTTGAAATTGCCCATCACCATGAGAAGGGGATTTCAGTATTTCTGGTAAGGCGGCATATTCGTCCTCCTGGCCATGTCCCTTACAACGTCATAGTCCTTGTCCGTGACGGGGTGAAAGCCGTCCAGCCAGGCGCTTTTGAGCACCTTCACCACCTCGCCGTTTACCTCGACGGTGGTGTCCTTCGTCAGGGAGAGCAGGGCCTCCTTGAATTTTTCCGCCAGCTTGTCGTCCACCCTCTGGGACGCCGCGAAGGTGCAGTAGGGGATGGGCTCTCCGGTGGCGATTATCCTGAAATCAGCCGGATTGATCCTGCCGTCCTTTATCATCTTTTCGTAGTCGAGCATCGGGAAGGCCCCGGCGTCGTATTTCCCGTAAAGCACGCCGTATATCAGCGCCTCATGCTTGTAGGTGCCGGGCGGGATGGTATAGAAGGCCAGGTCCCGCTCCGGGTTGATGCCGCCCTTGAGCATCAGGTCATACTGTTCCATGTAGCCGGTCGGGGCGAGCATGGGGCCAAATACCATCGTCTTGCCCTTGAGGTCCTTTATGCTCTTGATCGGGGAGTCCTTCAGCACGACGATAGAGCCCGCGGACTTGTAGCCCATCGAGCCCTGGATGTCGGCCGTCAGCGCCCTCGCCCCGTAATACTGGTGCAGGATAATGTAGAGAAGCGAATTGGTGTGCATGAAGTCCAGAGTGCCGGCCTGCCTCTGGAAATCTATCGTGTTTATCGGGACCGCAACAAATTTAACACCCAGTTTCTGGCTCAAATATGCTGTAAGCGGCGTAAACCGGTCCAGTGTCTCCTGCCTGGCGTTGCATATCATGAAGCCCACTCTGTAAACCCTGCCTCCTTCCTGCGCGCCCTTTGAGGCTTTGCTGCAGGAAATAAGGGCAACCAATGAAAAAATAACCAAGACGATTGTGGCAAGCCGCTTCATTTCTCCTCCATTAAAAAATAAAAATTCACTTTTTGGACAAGACCTTTTTGGACAAGACGATACTGACGCCCGTGATATCCTTCCCGGCCGCGTTGACCTTCCCGTACCACCCCATTACCCTGAACCCTGCGGGGCCTGTCCTCGCCGCTGCCAGGGTGAGCTTGCTGGCGGCCGGGACGTAAATCTCATAGCGGCCGTTTTCATCGCTGGGCGCGGAGATATAATCCGGCATTTCTCCATTCACGGCCGCCCCCTTGAAGGCGACCGCGCAAAGGCCCTTTTCCGGCCTTCCGGCGGCGTCACGGATAGCGCCCCTGATAACAATCAGCCTCTTCAGCTCGGGGTCCAGCATGGAAAATGCCTCCCTGA
>JAKAGP010000512.1 GCA_021825785.1 Nitrospirota bacterium | reverse complement strand
AGGAAAGGCATGTGGTGAAACGGTCCGTCCGCGAGAGTCTTCCAGATGTTAAGGCCGTAGTAGATAACGATAACAAACTCGATGAACGAGGCCGCTATGCCTATCGTGAGGGACTCCTCCTGTATCATTACGTTCTGTTTCATCAAGGACGTTATCTTCTCCTGGAGGGTAAGCCCTTCACGTGCGCGCGCAAGCTCGATGCGGTTTTTCACCACCTCGGCCGCCGACCTTGCGTTTTCAAGCGAGATGTCCAGGTCCGTGCGGCTTTTCCCCAGTATCCCGGAAAAATCTTTTAACATTGAAAGGCGCGGGGCGAAGAAGCCGTCGCCTGCCGGCACATGCCCCTCAATCCAGCGCTCTATCTCTTTTATGCCGGATTCCACCCGCTCTCCAGCGCTCCTCAGCATGAGCCCGTAGTTGGCCATCACCCCGTAAACTTGCGAAAGCCTTTCCAGGTCCTCCTCAAGCAGCGCAATGTCCTCCCCGCCTTTCCTTAAAAGCACTTCTCCCGTTCTTGTGTCCAGTTCATCCCGCTTCTTGAGGAAGGTCTCCCTCTGCTCCCTGTAATAGCTCATCTGCCTGAAGGCCTGAAACAGGAGGCAGTCTGTCCGCGGCAGCCATTCCCGCAGGCCGGAGACCTCCGCCTGCCGGTCGATGAAGTAGGCCCTGCGATAGAGGCTTTCATCCTTCGCATCGGCATAGAACCGGGTATCCCTGTAACGGGTTTCCTGCACCCCGCCGGGGTAGCCGGATGCGGGGACCCCTTCAAAGAGGACTGACTCGCCGATCAATGAGACCTGGATGTCCCTGTCCTCAAGCGCGGCCCTCCTTCTTTCTATTTCCGAAAGGTTTTGTTCCATGCCGGCAAAAGGGGAGAACAGCTCGATTACGGCTATATGCCCCATGGGGTAAAGAGAGAGCTTTTCCCCGTTCGGGCCGAGCGCCATCCGGCACTCTTCAGCCGTCTTGCTGACCGGGCAGGCAAGGTTGAGGCTTGCGGCGAATTCCTCCCATGCCTTCTCAATGTCGTGTTCATCGGAGAGCAGCAGATAGAAATAATGGAAAAAACCCGGCATGCGGAGATTTTATCAACCCGGAGTTAAAGCCGTCAATTCAGATATCTACAAAGACGGGCGCAGCGCCGAAAGCGCCGGGATGCCCCGTATGTTTTTGGTGGCTGAAGAGCGGGTTGCCGCAGGAAGGGCATATCTCGACCTCCTCCAGCCTGAACAGGTAGTCAAGGACGGCCGATACGAATGCCGCATGGCTCCATGTAAGCGGAGAGGCCGAAAGGGGCTCATTTGTAGCCGGGTCTATCTGTTCGGCGAACACGCCGGAAAGGAGCGCCCTCCTGGCGGCCCATTCCAGATAGGGCACCGCCTCTTCCAGCTCTTCGGGGGTGGCCGCCTTTGCAATGTGCCACTGGGCAAGCCACATGGTGCATATGAACCACGGATTGCCGGGTATCTCTTCGGGGCAGTCCCGCTGCCTGTAATAGCTGTCCCCTTCGTACCTGGCTATGCCGCCGGATGTCTTTACCCACAGCCTCTCTTTTATGGAGAGCATGGTGTTTACGACCTTCTCGTCACCGGCATCGAAGACGCCGAAATAGAACGGGGCGTAGGCGCTTGCGTCCACGGTAAGGTCCTTTATGTAAAGATTGCCTGTCTGTGGATAGATTGTCCGCAGGAAACGACCCTCCCGGGGGTCGTAGAGGAAGTCCTCCATAGCTGTCTTTATCTCGCCAGCCGCAGCCCTGTACCGGGCGGCCCTTTCCTCCTCTCCGAAAAGCGCCGCGAAACCGGCGGCGGCCTGGAGCCCCGCATAAACCGCGGAAGTGGTGTATGTGTGCACGCCCCACCTCTCCTCCCACAGGTCGTAGGAGGGAAGGGGGAGCCTGTTTTCCCTGTCCCTGTATGCGTCCAGAAAATCGGCGCATTTTAAAATCATGCCCTCGTAAACCGACGAGATGAACTCGACGTCCCTGGTCTTTTCGTAGTGTCCCCAGAGCGCCCATAGGACGAGGGCGGTGCTGTCCTCCTGGATGGGCAGCTGCCTCCTGCCGTCCTGTATCCATGGGTGCCAGGAGCTTCCGAGGCACCCTTCCGTGTCGTACTTGTGGAGGAAATACCCCTCGCTTTCCTTTCCCGCGGAGAGTATGTCGGAGCAGAACCCGAAGAACTTTCCCGTTGCGGAATGGAACCCGGCCCTGTCCATGGCGTGCACCGTCATCGCCCCGTCCCTTGGCCAGACGTAATTGTATGTGTCCCGCGCGAAAAGCTTGACATCGGAATCCGCGGAGGCTATTATCGCGCCCCCCTTGTCCATGTTCGTGCGCATTATGAGCAGGCTCTGCTTGAAGACGTTCCTTATCCGGGTGGAAAGGCCAGCCATGTTAATCTCTTCCTTGCCGGCCCATGCCCTCCAGTGGTTTCCGGTCCGTTCGATAAGCCTTGCGGGCCCGGTCTCCCTTACCGCGCGGTTCAGGGCGCTCCCCTCCGCATAGTTCTTCCCTGCCGCAATCCAGTAGAACATGGTCTTTTCGCCC
>JAKAGP010000511.1 GCA_021825785.1 Nitrospirota bacterium | reverse complement strand
CAAACCTGCTTTTCATGCTTTATGGCAAATCCTTAGGATGGCCCTCCACTGAGGGCAATATTATCCCGATGGTTTTTTCGGATATCATGCCCGCCGTGAAAGAAGGCAGGGCGGATGCTGGCCTTGTGATACATGAGGGCCGCTTTACGTTCGGGCACTATGGGCTTCACCGTCTTTTGGACCTGGGCCAGTGGTGGGAAGAGGTTTCGGGGCTTCCTATACCGCTTGGCGGGATCGCGGCAAAGAGGTCACTTGGCGCAGATACGATAAGGGCTGTCCAGTCCGCCATCAGGGACAGCATCCGGTATACGCTGGACAAAAAACCGCACGAGGCCAGGGATTACATAAGGCGGCACGCCCAGGAGATGGAAGACTCCGTCATAAACAGCCACATAGGCCTTTATGTGAACGACTACACCGTATGGCTGAATGAGGATGGCGAGCGGGCGATAGAAGAGCTGTTTGCAAGGGCGGAGAGGGCCGGATTTGCAAGGCCGTCCGGCCAGCCGCTGTTTATCTCCTGACGGTGGGTTGAAATTTCAGGGGCACTAACGCCCCAGAGGGATACGTGGTAAAAAACGCGGGACTTTTTTCATGTATTCCCTGTAGTCCTGTCCGAAGCGCTTCAAGAGCCGCCTTTCCTCGATGAAGGCTCCGTAAATGAAGTAAAGATCGGCCAGCACGGAGACGGTTAGCCAGTTTACCGTTATCACGGGGATGAACGTGAATATCAATATGCCTGCCGTGTACAGCGGGTGGCGCATGGCCCCGTAAAGGCCGCCTGTCGTCAGGCGCTGGTTGATCCCCTCGGCGTCTCCGGAGGGCGGTTCGCCCTTTATGTGTCTTATTGCCTGTTTTAATCCTATGAACTCCATGGAATCTATAAGGGAAAATGTGGCCAGGCCAAGCAGCAGGCCCGCAAGCTGAAGTAGACCCATGAAGGCCTTCACCGTGGGGGGTGGGGCCCATATCACCGTATCCGGAAGCATATAAATGATTCTGAAGGCGGCGGCGGATGCGGCGGCTGAGATGATCACATATATCAGCCTGTAAAATACCTTTACGAACCCCCGTCCGGCCAGGCGGGTGAACAGGTCTTTGGTGCGGTCCGCTGCAAGCAGACTGTGCAGGAGCGCAAAGCACACGAATATCAGGATGACCGTTAAAATCATGATTGATTATACTGAAAATATGGAGAGAGGGACAAAAAAATGCCGGATACTGCATGTGGACATGGATGCTTTTTTTGCGTCCGTGGAGATATTGAGGCACCCGGAGCTGAAAGGCAAACCGGTTGTTATCGGAGGGTCGGGCGATCCCACCAGGCGGGGGGTGGTCTCGACCGCTTCCTATGAGGCGCGGAAGTTTGGCGTCCATTCGGCCATGCCGTTGAGGACGGCCCTGAAGCTCTGCCCCGGCTGCATCTTTTTGCCTGTCGATTATAATGAGTACTCCCGGGTTTCGATGGAGATCAAAAAGATACTTTTTGAGATAAGCCCGCTTATGGAGGATGTGGGTATAGACGAGGCGTACCTGGACATATCCCAGCGGCCGGAACCCCCGGAAGAGGTTGCCCGGATAATAAAAGAACGGGTGCTTCGTGAAACGGGGCTTACCTGCTCGGTGGGCATAGCGCCAAACAAGCTTTTGGCCAAGATGGCATCGGATCTGCAAAAGCCCGACGGTCTGACGTTCATAGGGCCTAATGATGTGGAGAGGCTTATATGGCCACTTGGGGTCAGAAAACTTCCCGGTATAGGGCCAAAAACAGAGGCATATCTCAAGGAATTGGGCATAAACACGATCGCGGACATTGCAGCAAAGGGCCTTGAATGGCTTCAGGACAAACTCGGCAATTCTTACGGACTGTATCTTTACGACGCTTCCAGGGGCATCCATGACAGCCCCATTATTACCGAATGGAAGCCCAAGTCCATAAGCAGGGAGGAGACCTTCGAGCTGGACATTGCCGACTGGCAGTCCGTGGCAAGGTCTCTGGCCTTTCTTATGAGGGACGTGGCCGCCTCCATGCGCGAGGAAGGTTATGAGGCCAGGACCGTGACCGTAAAGATAAGGTTCGAGGATTTCAATACCCTCACAAGGGCAAGGACGCTCCCAGCGGAGACCGGTGACCTGGAAGTCTTGAGAAAGGCCGCCTTTGAATGCCTTGGCCGCATAGAGCTCAAAAAGAAGGTTAGGCTCGTTGGCGTAAGGGTGACGGGATTAAAGCCTAAAAAAGGTCCCGATGGAAGGAAAATAAAAAGTCCCTGCGCAAAAGATGCCCGCCGGTAGTTTTTGCTTTTTCTCCTTTTTTCTCCTTTTTTCTTGACTAAAGGCCATCCATCAAATTAAACTCTTTTTGATTTGAAAAAATTATTTTTGTCTTTTGTCTTTTGTCTTTTCGAAGGAGGTGAGTATATGGACAACAGCGATAGTGGCCGAAGTAGCCATAAAAAAGCCGGGATCCCTGCGTTATCCGGAGAATTAGTGGTTTGTTCATATGCCGCCTCTGGCATTACGGCCTGACAGGCCGTCAGGCCGTCGCCGCAAGC
>JAKAGP010000510.1 GCA_021825785.1 Nitrospirota bacterium | reverse complement strand
AACCGGGGGGTATGACGGAAGAGGGGACAAACAAGGTGGTGGGAAGTAGTAAGTCTTTAATCTTTAAACGTGAAGGAGTGCATCATGGCAACAGGTAAAGTCAAATGGTTCAACGATGAAAAGGGTTTCGGATTCATTACGCCGGATGAGGGGGGCGATGATCTGTTCGCGCATTTCTCGGCCATCAATGCCAGCGGATTCAAATCCTTGAAGGAAGGACAGAGAATCAGCTTTGAAGTCGCGCAGGGTCCGAAAGGGAAGCAGGCTTCCAACATCCAGGTTGTTCATTGATTTTATCTGGAGTGCTACCTGGCGCCCCTGACAGGGGGCAGGTAGCCGTGAACAGCGATGATCGAGCAGCGCGGTCTTGAACGCAATTTCATTCCTCCGCGAGTGGCCGGTGCGATACATCTTCTGCGCGAAAAAAAGGAGCAGGCGGAGCGTGCGGATCGCGACAAGAGCCGGTTTCTCGCGGTGGCCAGTCATGATCTTCGCCAGCCGGTACACGCGCTCGGTTTGTACGTGGATGAGCTGCGCCGCAGGATTTCCGGTGAAGAAGAGCAGAAGCTTGTTTTACAGGTGGCGAGATCTGTGGACGCCATCACACATCTCATCAATTCGTTGCTGGACATTGCCAAGCTTGATGCAGGATCGGTTGTGCCTGGCTTTCAATCCTGCGACATATCCGAGATCCTGAACAGGATCGATGCCAGTGTCCGCATGCAGGCGGAGGCCAGAAAAATACGGCTGATCATGCATTCCCTGCCGGTGACGGTCATCAGCGATTCATTGATGCTGGAAAGGATATTGATGAATCTGGTCGGCAACGCGCTGAAATACACGCCGCGCGGAGGTACCGTGATGGTTGCCTGCAGGCGCCGTGGTGCGGGATTGACCATTGAAGTGCGGGACAACGGCATAGGCATCGAACGGGAAAGACAGGCAGGCATATTCTCGGAATATGTCCAGTTGAATTCGTGCCATTCCGATGCGCAAAATGGGCTGGGGCTGGGCCTTGCCATCGTCGATCGCTTGGCCAAACTGCTGGGGCATGAGATCGAGCTTCGCTCTGCACCCAACAGGGGTTCTACCTTTGCGCTCAAGCTGAAAATCGGTCCTGCCGATTTGCGAGTCAGTCATCAGGGTGAGCTCAGTGGCAAGAGAATGCTGGTCATCGACGCGGACAAAAAGGAAAGAGAAGGTCTTGCGATGCTACTGGCCTCCTGGGGATGCGAAGTGCTGGTTGCATGTTCGGCAAGCAGCGCCCGTAAGCATCTGAAAAAAGCGTCAAGCTGCGATTTGCTGATTTGCGATGCGTACATGCATGAGGCAGTGGAGAAACTTCTTCCTCAATCCATGCCGTGCATAACGCTTGGAAAGGAAAGCCAGTCCGGGATGGCCGGTCGTTATTTTCTATCCAAGCCGGTGAAGCCCGCAAATCTGAGATCCTTGATTCGGCACATCCTGTAATAGGCTGCAAGAAATACGCATAATGTATATTATGTAAAATTATGTTCGATCCGGAAAATATTTGTTTCTGAGTCGCTCATGATCGAAAAACCTCGATGCGGCCGCGCAGACTGTTGATGAACCAGATGTGCTCCGCGCGTTCGAGGTCTGCAAGCGTCAAGCGGGCCTCCGTTATTTCACCATGATCGATCATCTCGCGTCGCAGACAGCCGTCGAGCAGCCCGCATTCGATGGGCGGTGTCAGGTGAAGTCCGTCAATGTCCAGCACGATGTTTCCCTTCGTGAATTCGGTCAGTTCGCCCTGCTCGTTCCACAACAGTACATCGAATGCATCCGGAAAGGAAGCGATGGCATGCTCGTACAGCTCGCGCTTGGTCGTCTTGTGGAATAGCCAGATGTTGTCGCGTGAAACGGGAAATTCTGAAAGAGCGAATCTCGGATGAAACGGTGGATTTTCAGGAAGCGCTGAAGATTCGATGCCGAATCTGCCTGCTGAATCCAGCGTCATGCGTATGCGATGTGCCGATTTTCCGCAATTTTCGGCAAACTCCTGTAGCCTCCCGATGCACTGACCGGCATCGAATGGGCGATTGAAATACCTGGCCGAAGCGGCGAGCCGCGCAACATGATAGTCAAGCCTTGCATAGTTGCCTTCTTCAAGGCGCATGGTCTCGATGAGCGAAAATTCTTCTTCCTTTCCTGCCAGAAATTTTGATTTGAGTACGGCCTCGCTGAATTCCCCCTCATGAGTCGAATCCCATACGATTCCACCGCCTACGCCGCAAGTTGCAGTGCGATCGGTCTCATCAAGGAGGACGGTACGGATGGCCACATTGAACGTGGCGTTCCCACCTGGCTGCAGCAAGCCGATTGCGCCGCAGTAGATGTCTCGCGGGGTCTTTTCGAGCCTTGCAATGATTTCCATCGCCTTCATTTTGGGAGCGCCGGTGACGGATCCGCAGGGGAAAAGTGCGGCAAAGACATCGTCAAGCCTGATCCCGGATCTTGTCCTGGCCGTGACCGTTGAGGTCATTTGATGAACGGTGGGATGGGTCTCGACGGAGAACAGCTCCTGAACCTTGA
>JAKAGP010000509.1 GCA_021825785.1 Nitrospirota bacterium | reverse complement strand
CTAGGTGATGGTCTTGATTCATTCAAGACGGACGCCGGGGGCTTCTCACTTGAAGAAGAAAGCTCCCATGCACAATTGTGCCGAAATCGGCACAAAGCATAATTTACCGGTTTGGCCCCAGAGGGACAACCATGGGGGAATTCGATATCCACCACCACGGGCGGACGCTGGAAGCCAAGCTCAGGTGGCTAGATAAGACAATGGACGTGAACGAGGCCGACAAGAAGCTAATTCTCGATTTCTATATGGATTAGGTCTCCAATGGCATGTCCAAGCCTAGGCACATAAAGTACCTGATTATGCTGCCCCAGCTGGCCAAAATGCTGAAAATCGGCTTTTCCAACGCAACCAAGGACGATCTGAAGGGGGTAATCGTCCAAATCGAGCAGAGCGCCTATTCCGACTGGTACAAGAAGGACTACAAGGTGGCCCTGAAATTCTTCTGAAAATGGCTAATCGGGCAAAATGCAATAGGCGCTCAACAGTGCTGGCTTGCGATGTTTGACCATAATCTTCCATTAAAAACTAAAGATTTAATTACTCCTGAATTCATAGGTTTGGTATGCAAAACAGCAGAGGGCAAAAATTAGTGGCCGGAGCGCTAGTTCTCAGTTTGGCAGTTCCAATCATAGCTTTCGGAAGCGGGCAAAAACGAGACGTTCAGGGCTATTTTTATAGGATGCATGAAAAAGCAAATTTACGTGGTGAGATCATGGCTGGAAACGATGGCCCCCAACTGATGGCGCAGGCCAAAAAAGAGGAGCCGAAGAAACTTATGATTGGCGTGCCTGTAAAGGTCCAGGAACCGGTCGTATTCGCCGAAATCGGGCTAAATGTAAATATCGAAAAGGGGCGAATCAAACTCGGAGTTGCGAGCGAAGACATCAAAAAGAAAACCCCTGATTTAAGCGCGAGGGAAACTGAGATTATCGAAAAGATGGAGGTATATTTCAACAAAGCCATCGAGCGTTACCCTGCCCTAGCCAAAAGCCTTGCAGAGGTAGACAAGACATTGCAGGTTCGCCTGATAAACAAGGAGGAATTTGAGGATCAAAGTACCGGAGAGGACCTTTTTGGAAAAACAGCCTATTTCTCCCTGCCATCTACCTTTTCAATCGTAATTGAAGGAAAAACGAACGATTACGAATTGGCCCGGGGAGCAGTGTTTTATCTCCTGAACAAATATCCGGAAGGCGGCCTTGAAACAAAGGCATCAATGGTCGATTCCGGCAGTTTTAATATCTTCGCAGCGCGCATCTTCGGAAGCTCTTTCGGCAAGCCGGATACCATAATCAAAGGGGATTCGGCCGCCCTTATGGCTGCGGCGTTCACTTCCGCAATGGGCGCGGACGGGTACATAAACGCATACCTGGCTAGCGACACCCCTGCTGCGAAGGCAAAATTCGATTCTAAGTTCGGGAGCGGCGCATACATGAAAGTTTCGCAGCCGCCCCTGAATTCGTGGCCCTACGATGAATTCGTCAAGCTTATTTCCGCCAGGCCTGATTTTGAAACTATCAAGCAAGAACTCAAGCAGAGCACGGCAAAGGCGGGCTTCAGCCTAAGCGATGATTTATTCAGGAAATAGCGTGGTCTGATGCCGGAGTTTTTTCCGCCAGTTCAGGCCAAGCAGGCAGAATTCAATCCGGCAAAGGTATTCAGCGGGGTTACTGCAGAGAATTCGGCTGCCAAATTCTCGGAAATCACGAAAAACTCCACATTCGCCAATCTTCGCAACATAGTTTCGGAAGTCGACAAGTTCAACCCAACAACGCAGCCAGGCATTGATTTCAAGAAGCAGGTCCTCGAATATGTGCTCCCTTTCCGCATAGCCTTGGAAGCGGAAACAGATTCCAAGTTATCGCAGAAGGACTTCACCAAAAAATACGGAGAATATGGCAATGGAAACGATTGTTATACGTATATAATGAAACTTATCACGGCAAATTCCAAAGGAATTACCACAAAGGTGTACACCAATGAAGATACTCCGCCGCCGTTTTATTCAATCGCGGAACATGACAAATCAGTAGCCAAGGCCATTAAGGACAAAAAGGATCCGCCTCCTATTTGGGTTATCCAGAAGCCTTACGAGAAGCATAAGGATATCATGATTACTCTCGTGCCTGGGGATTACATACGCGCCGATAAATCGCCGTTGGGAAAGCACGAGCATAACCATTGGGGCATATTCATACCTGCTGACGAAAAACACCCGGAAGCCCGCGTAATTGTAAATCGGGGAAACGAAGCGGGGATCATGAAGTTGAATGAATTTCTGAAATTTACCGACACATTCACCGTTCGCCGCATCTATGGAGGAGCAGATTATCAGCAATTCATCCAAGAATCCGGGGATAAGAAAACCGGCGAATACGAAATGAAGGTGGAAACAAAAACCGAATTCACGAACAGCAAGCAGGGGCCGCTTCCTGAAGGGCTGATGAAAAAGTGATTTGATGAACAAGAAACTTGCTGCGGCTACCATGGCGATTGCTTTCGCAGTTTCACAGCCGCCAGCCAATCAATTTTCCAAATTCTTCAACATGCAAAATTA
>JAKAGP010000023.1 GCA_021825785.1 Nitrospirota bacterium | reverse complement strand
TTTTATTGAGTCGTCTAACACGGTGAATGGGAATGCACATTATCCATCTTTCGTTTCGGGTAGATGCTTTTTTTTCAGTCTTTGAGCGTTAAAAGAAGGTGCTTTAATTCCTGGCCCAGCCAGTCATTTTTGGGTGAGCGTCATAGTTCAAGTGCCAAAAAAATCTGTTGTACAATCCAAGAATGCGATTCTTGGAGAATTCGAGGCATTAAAAAAATTTTTTGCACGGAACAAGAGGTCCCGGGTAAGGCCAGTTACAACATTTATCGTATGCAATACACATACCCGGCCTGTTTTTGGTGAACTGTGCGAGGATAACGTCCCCCAAAACAATGTGAAAGGAAGATACTGTAATGTTTTGATTTCCATTTGCTTTTTTGCCAATTTCCCCCTATCGGTCATCACGGCTCGGGCGTTCCGGATTCACTACACCGGAAAAAGTTAAACCATATTAAATGGTATAAAAAGGTAACAAGAAATGTTACCTTTTTATACAGAGTGGGTGGGCATTTATAAAGAAATATGAATTGAAGCTTTTTTTTGAATTTCACATCCGAATTTATACCGTTACCGTCAGCCCTCGGCACGCAAAAATTCATGTTGAAAAGGACATTGATTTGGAGTATACAAAGTTATTAATGGCCGCTAAACCGGAGGGGCAATATGTTGAGGCGTATTTTTCCTTTGGCGGCAGTCGTCTTAATGCTCTGTGCCGTAAGTGTCGTCCATGCTGACAGCCATTTTTTACAGAAGGCCAAACTGAGTGCTATCGGAGGCTCCTCTGGGGATAATTTTGGTTACTCCCTGGCGCTGAGCGCAAACGGCAGAACCGCCCTTGTTGGTGCATATGAGAAAGGCAACCAGCACGGTGCTGCGTACGTATTCACTCGAGCCGGCTCGGCATGGAAAGAACAGCATGAACTGGCCTCGCAGGACGGCACGGAACAGGAAGCGTTCGGCTGGTCAGTTGCGCTGAGCGGAGACGGAGGCACCGCGCTTATTGGCGCGATCGGCAAACACACCAAAATGGGTTCGGCCTACGTGTTTACGCGCACTGGCTCAACGTGGAAAAAGAGGGATCTGGCGCCTTCGGACGGGGCGCCGGGTGACAATTTTGCTTTCACTGTAGCGATGAGCGGGGATGGCCGCACCGCGCTCATCGGGGCGCCCGGTGCGGACGCCTTCCGCGGGCGCGCATATATGTTCGAACGCATTGGCTCAGCATGGGTGCAGAAACAGGAATTGACGAACCCTGACGGGTTGCCGTATGAAGGGTTCGCATCATCGGTAGCATTAAGCGCAGACGGACGGACCGCCCTTATTGGAGCGTATGAGAAATACGGGCAGACCGGGTCGGCTTACGTATTTGCGCGCAGCGGAACGGTCTGGAAAAAGCAGCAGGAATTAACGCCTCCGGTCAATGATGAACCGGAGGCGTTCGGATGGTCCATGGCACTGAACGCGGACGGCGGCACAGCCATTATCGGCGCCATAGGCAAAAACGCTGGCGCGGGGGCCGCATATATATTCAAGTGTTATGGCACCGTATGGAAATGGCAACGGGAGTTTACGGTTTCCGGCAAGGAAATATTTGGCACCTCTGTGGCTTTAAGCGGAGATGGTGATACCGCCCTGATCGGCGCAAACGGCAAAAATGAAAGGTCGGGAGCAGCTTATGTGTTCACGAGTAAAGACGATATATGGTCTCAAAAGCAGGTGTTGTCAGCCTCGGATGCGGCGGCAAACAACGATTTTGGCGTTTCCGTTGCTCTCAGCGCATATGGAAATACCGCGCTTGTCGGCTCGCTTGCGAACTCCGCTTACATGTTCGCGGCGCCTCTGAAACAACCAAACTGGAATGATGTTGCTCCATACGTGAAGAACCTGTTCGGAGTGATGGATGACGGGAGCGGCATTGAAATGATGGAAGACGGCACCATTCTGCGCATCCCTTCTTCAGGACATCCTGATCCGGTCTTCGAGACCCTCGGCAAAAACCTTCCGCAGCTTCTTCATGCCATACGGCTTTATCAGAGCGCAAATATGAACAGCCCATTGTCCGGCACAATTGCCAGCGGCGCAGTTGAAAACATGCTGCCCGCAAAAGACAGAGGCAGGATATTGGATATGGCGATAGAGGCCCTGAAAGGTATGCTTCAGTCACTTGAGCAAAATAAAGTCTCTGGAAAATGAACGGCTTAGTTTAATGACCGGGAATTGAGGCAGGGGAGAGCAATCCAGCATGCCGGTCTTTTTTGAAGAAAGCCCATTAGGCCACATTTTTTAACAAAATGTGACTGAAGGGGCGGAGCAGTGCCTGAAAAAAGAGACTCTTAATGTCAAAGAAACTCACACTCTGGATATCCGGTAAAAAAGACGCGCTTCTCAGCGATTGGGTCTGGATCACCATCGGCCAGATCGCGTCCGCATTGGGCTTTTTAACCGGTATGCGCATTTTGACCCAATATGTAAGTCCCGGCATTATGGGAACAGTAAGCCTTCTAACGGGCGTCGCGGCTCTGGTGACGACTACATTCTTCACCCCATTTCTCGAAGCGGCTCTGAGGTTCTATCCGGACGCCTCAAGGGCCGGGCAAGTCCGGCTGCTGCGGGAGACTATAAATGCCTTTTTGCTCAAGACTGCAAAGCTGCTCTTTCCCGCTCTTGCCGTTACAGTGCTATTTTTATTTCTCGCCTACAGGAAAAAAATTACTTTTCTAGTGGCATTGGCATCTCTATGCGGCCTGTTGACAGTCGACTTAGTAAAGACCAAAGAAAGAAATTTTCTGAACGCCAGCCGAAGGCAAAAAACGCTGGCGGCCTGGCTGGCGACGGACGCCTGGGCAAGATTTTTGGCCGCGACCGCCACGGTTCTTGTCTTTGGCAGTTCCGCCGGGACTGTTCTGTCCGGCTATTTCGCGGGCTCTCTTATGGTTTTGATTTGTTTTTACAAAAAAGCTGGGCATCCGCATGCAAGCGATCGCGGCGCGGGAGATGAGGCTCTGTATGCGGGCATCCGCCGCTATGCCCTGCCAATAATACCTATGGCCTTGGTCGGCTGGATCACCTCGCTCAGTGACCGTTATGTAATAGGCGCTCTGACGGGCCTTGAACAGGTGGGCATATACTGGGCCGCCTATGGTCTTGCAAGCAGGCCGTTTCTTATGGCCGGAGGCATAATTGAGCAGACGCTGAGGCCCGTTTACTTCAACGCGGTTTCTTCAAGCGATAAGGTGGAGGAGAAAAAGGCATTTTTGGCCATGCTGTCCATTACTGTATTTGCCTGTTTTTGCTTAGTCGCAATTATAACGATGATGCGGGTAGAAATAGCCGGCCTTCTGCTTGATAAAAAATATCGTTCTGGTGTCGAATTGATGCCGTGGATAGCGCTGGGATACGCTTTTCTCGTTATAAGTTATGTTTTTGAAAAAATATGCTACGCCTACAAAAAGACAAAGGCCGTTTCCCTTGTGCAAACAGCAGGCGCCGTAGCAAGTCTCTGCATAGGAATACCCCTGATATATTATTACGGTGTGCGTGGGGCGTCGATTGCCGTTCCCATCTATTCCGGCTTTCAGCTTGCTGTGTCAGCCGTCGCCGCCAAACAGGTGCTAAAGAACGTGGGCCGGGTTGGCGCATCATCTTTGCCGGTTCTTGGGGACTTGCCATGAACTGGGGGATCATACTTGTGTACCACAGCATAGGATCTCCCCCGAGGAACGCAGGCATGCGTTCGCGCGGGCTTTATGTCAAGACGGGGGTATTCAGCTTCCAAATGTGGTATCTGAGGGCAGCTGGTTTCAGGGTGGTTTCACTGAAAGAGATAGTTGATTTTGCCTGCGGCGCCCAAAAAAATCTTTCAGGGAGGCTTGCCGCGCTTACCTTTGATGATGGATACATGGATTTTTATGAAAATGCATTCCCCGTCCTGAAAAGACACGGCTATCCTTCTACGGTCTTTCTGGTGTCCGGGCTGGCTGGCCGTTTTAACTTTTGGGACGGCGGGGAAAAAGGGTGCGCGGAACACAGGCTGCTGGACTGGCAAAAAGCTGCTGAGCTTTCAGCGGGCGGTGTCACTTTCGGCTCGCACACGAAAACACATCCTCACCTGACCAGGATTGCTGGCTCCCGGCTGAAAGAGGAGATCCTGGGCTCCAGGCAGGAGGTCGAAGACAAGCTGGGCATGCGGGTCGATTTTTTCTGCTACCCATATGGAGATTACAACGAAGAGGTGCTTCGGGAAGTGAAAGAAGCGGGCTTTATTGGCGCAACAACTACAAGAAGAGGCCTTGTGTGCATGGGAGATGACCTTTTCGAACTGAAAAGGATGGGGGCAGGACTGCGGACCTGGCTGCTTCCCTCCATGCGCGGAATTTTGGCGAACAACGCCGCCCAAAGCGGATAAGGGCCGCATGAGGATATTTTATATCGGCCAGTTATCCGGCGGCGGCACCTGCCTGGACCGTATGCGCTGCATTGAAAGCATGGGGCATGAAATTATTCCTTTTGACCTGTCCAGCCTGAAATACGAGTCCCGGACGGTAAGGAGCATTGCCTGCCGCCTTAATGCCGGGCCGCTGGTAGCAGATATCAACCGGGCCCTTTGCAAGTCTGTTGCCGGGCTTCAAAAAATAAAAGTAAAAATAGAAAAAAACCATTTTTTGGTCTGGATAGATAAAGGGAAATGGATATGGCCGGAAACGATCGACAGGATAATGGAACTTACCCATGCTGTCATAGTGCACTACACGCCGGATGCGGCGCTTTTATTTCATAAATCGCGCCACTTTTTTAAATGTATCCCGAAATATGACTTCCTGTTCACTACCAAGCCGTATGAGTTGGGTCTGTACCGGAGACTGGGAGCAAGGCAAGTGCATTTAATGCATCAGGCGTTTGAGCAAACGCGGTTTTATCCGCGCCAGCCACAGGCGGACTACATTTCAGATGTCGCCTTTGCCGGGCATTATGAGCGCCACTATGCAGGCAGGATAAGAACACTTTCCCACCTCAAAAACATCAGCATCAAAGTCTGGGGACCGGGCTGGATGCGGCATGCCAGGATCGCACCCTGGTGCAGGCCATATGTGCGGGGTAACGGCATCTGGGGGGATGAATATCCAAAAGCGATTTCCTCCTCAAAAATTTGCCTGGGACTCCTTTCAAAACTGGTGCCTGACACCAGCACAACGCGCACCTTTGAAATACCGGCCTGTGGCAGCTTTATGATGGCCGAGCGTACAGCTGAGCATCAGTGCCTGTTTGAAGAGGGCAAAGAGGCGGAATTTTTCGGTTCGGATGAGGAACTGCTGGACAAGGTCCGCTTCTATCTCTCACATCCGCAGCAACGAGAAAAAATCGCTTCCGCGGGGCGGAATCGCTGTTTGAAAAGCGGTTACAGCAACAACGACCGGATCAGGGATATGTTAAGGAAGGTCGCGAATCAATAAAAATACCCGAAAGAACCTGCTTATCTTCAGGACAGGCCAACTTGGCGATACTCTCATTTCAATGCCCGCGATGCAGGCAATAAAACAGAGGCATCCAAGCCACCGCTTTGTGCTTCTGACTGACAGCCATTGCGGCCGGAACGACTTTTTTGTCTCCTCATGGGATGTCCTGGGGCCGACCGGCTGGTTTGATGAGGTCATTTTCTACAAGCCCTGCAGGGCGCTCCAGCACTCGGCAAAGGCCGGACTTTCACTGGTACGCAGACTAAGAAAACTGTCTCCAGAATATGTTTTCAATCTATCGCCAGTGCGGAACATGCGGCAGATATTACGTGACCGTCTATTCTTCAGGTATATGATAGGGCAAGCCCATTACAATGGTCCGTGTGACCGGGGATTTTTTACGGGAGGCCCCAAGCCATTGATATCCGGATGCGAACCTGAATGGCAGGTCCTTCTGAGGACAGCAGGCGTACAGGAATCAGACGCGGGTTTTAAGCTCATTGTCCCTGAAAATGAAAAGGTCCGGTTCCAAAAACTCGCCAAGGCAAAGGGGGTCTTTTTGCCGGAAGGACAACTTTTGGCTGTAGGTCCCGGCTCTAAGATGCCTGCAAAGAGATGGCCTTGCGAAGGCTTTTTTGAACTGGGCAAACTCCTTTTGAAAAAATTTCCATGTCTTCATCTGATAGTCCTTGGCGGCAGGGAAGATGCAGAAACCGGCAAAAAATTATGCAGTGCTTGGGGGGGGAGAGCGCATAATTTTGCCGGTGAGCTCTCCGTTTATGGTTCGGCGGCGGCGCTGGAAAGGTGTTCGGGGTTTGCCGGAAACGATACGGGGACGATGCACCTTGCGGCTATGACGGGCGTGCCTTGCGTAGCGCTGTTCAGCGCCAGGGACCTGCCCGGAAAATGGGCGCCTTATGGGGACGGCCACATAATATTGCGTCATGCTACCGGGTGTGCCGGATGCATGCTTGAAGAATGCAAAGAGCATCACGGCTGGTGCATGAGGCTTATTACTGTAGAACAGGTCTTTGAAGCCGCCCAAAAAATATTATTAAAAAGATATCGGGCATAAAATGATGGACATCAAGAAAAAAGCCCTTCCCGGGTTTGCAGCCCTGGCCGCTTATGCGTTCATATCCGCTGCCCTTGTTATTGAAGGCAAGCTCTTTTTCGCCGTTTTTGCGGCATTGCTGCCATCCCTCTTTATAGTTACGGGCTTGAGGTCCCGTGACCGCCGTGCTCCGGCAATGCCTATGGCGCTCAATGGCCCTGGCCCCAGGATATGGCCTGTGGCAAAAAGTCCGTATTTTCTATTGCTGGGTCTCGCTTTGACGGTCACAGCCCTGAACATTTATGCGCCGGCAGGGCCGTCAATTTTGGAGCGAGCGGCCGCCTCTTTCATTATGGCAGCCGGTTTTCTGCCCGCGTTTCTCTACATGAGGAATCGCGAGCACGGGATACCGTTTCTTCCCCTGTTCGGGATCATTTACAGCGTTTACTATGCACTTCCCCTGTTTTTATTAAAAGGTTATTCCGTTAGGGACGGCTGGCTGCCCACACCGCAGGAATCAATGGATAAATCCCTGTTACTTTCCGCTGCGGGTTTGGTCATGCTCCTGCTTGCCTTTTATAAGATCCCCGGTGGATCGATCGGCAAACACCTCCCGAGGATAGCCATTTCCTGGGACCCTCAAAAGGCAAAGGTCTGGGGCGTCATATTTTTTCTGGTCGGTTCGGCAGTTAATTTCCTGTCAAATGGAATAATACCTGTGCGGTATGCATCAACTGTAAATTTTATTTCTCAACTTGCCATGCTTGGTATAGGAATACTGTATATCCTTCAACTACGGGGGCATTTAGGTCTTGCCGGGAAGATCGCTCTATGGGGTTTTTTCCTGCCGCTTATTTTCCTCATAAGACTTGCGACCGGTTCCCTGGCGCAAATTCTCCTGATCTTTGTCTTTTTGATTCTCACATCCTGGTATTTCAAGAAAAAGATCCCTTGGAAGTTGATGACCGCCGGACTGTTGCTGTTCCTTTTTTTCTACAATGCAAGGAATGAATTCCGGTATCTTACATGGGGTGGAGAATATGAGCACGACAATCCGATAGAGAAAAGCCTTATTTTTACAAAACTGGCGTTCGCCGGGGCCGGATCATACGGCAAGGAGTATGAGGCAGTCTCAGCCCGCACCTCTCTTGTGCTGCCTTTTGCCTACGTGGTTGAAATGACGCCTGAAAGGATACCTTACTGGATGGGAAGCACATACCTGTCGCTTCTCTGGATGCCGCTGCCAAGGATATTATTTCCATGGAAGCCGGAGAAGACACTCGGGCAGCAGTTCGGTCATCGCTACGGTTTGCTGGACCCCTCCGACACGGTCACTTCATTCAACTTTCCCCAGCTGATCGAGATGTACGCGGACTTTGGCACAACCGGGGTTATTATCGGGATGTTGCTCATGGGGACCATTTACAGGGCGATTTATGAAATGCTGTGCCATTCCGATGCAGGTGAGGGTGGTTTTCTCATAGGACTTCTTATTTTCACGGGGCTGTCTAACATAGAATCAGACTTTTCCCTGGTCTTTGGAAATATCATTTACGATATAGCGTTGTTCGCAATATTGGTCCGCTTCTTAAAAAACCGGCACAGGCCGCAATGAGACCCCGTGATATTGCGCTGACAAATTGCCGGTATGCCGCCCGTGATCCGATGAAGATAGTGTTCACTGTTGCGGCTTTGACGCCTGAAAGCGGGGGGCCCGCAAGGACTGTTTCTGCTCTTAGTTCATCTCTGGCTGACCTTGGGATTGCGGCCGAAATAATCACCCTGGCGGCGGGAAGGCGTCCTGACGCTCCGCTAATGCCGGCAAATAAAAATGTCAAAACCGTATTTGTCCCATGCTGGAAGGCCCCGCGTTTCGGAGTGGCCCTTGCCCCGGCGTTCGGCAGCACACTAAGAAGACGCTGTGCCCCGGATGCGTGTCTGATCCATGACAACGGCGCTTGGCTGGCCACGAATCATGCCGCCGCAAAGGTGGCAAGGGAACAAAAAAAGACGCTGGTGTTAAGCCCCAGGGGGATGCTCACCAAATGGTCGCTTGAATACAGATCTTGCAAAAAAAGATTGGCCATGTTTGCATACCAGCGCCGCGACCTTGAGACCGTCAGCTGTTTTCATGCCTCATCAGAGCAGGAAGCTGAGGACTTGCGCTCTCTTGGGTTGACACAGCCTATCGCAATAATCCCGAATGGCGTAAAAATACCATTGAAAAAATTAATTCACCGTGAAAAAAATAATACCAGGACGGTTCTTTTCCTGTCCCGCATCAACCCGAAAAAGGGCCTGCTGAACCTTGTAAAGGCCTGGGCCATTATTCGTCCGGAAGGTTGGCGTGCCGTGATAGCAGGCCCCGATGAACAAAACCATAAAAAAGCCGTAATAGCGGCGATCAGGCATGAGGGGCTGGAGAGACAATTTGCATTCACGGGTATGGTTCCGGACGAGGACAAATGGCGGGTTTTCAGCAATGCTGATCTGTTCGTATTGCCGTCTTATTCCGAAAATTTCGGTGTGGCCGTTGCCGAGGCCCTGGCATGCGGTGTGCCAGTAATTACTACGAAGGGAGCCCCCTGGGAAATGCTGCCCGAAAAAAAATGCGGATGGTGGATAGACATTGGAGCAATGCCACTGGCCGCGGCTCTAAAAGAGGCACTTTCCATGTCTGATGGCAAGCGCGTTGCAATGGGGCTAAGAGGAAGGAAGCTGGTCATGGAAAACTTTGCATGGGACACGGCAGCCAAACAGATGACAGACGTGTACCACTGGCTCAGCGGCCAGGCAGAGAAGCCGGGCTGCATTGTTTAAACTAAAACCGGAGTGAAAACTCGCAAAAAACTCATCAGGTTTGTTGCATCAAAAAGGTTCTTTACATTATCCAGATGGAAAATACAGGACTTGATATAAATACGGAGCTGGATATCAAGTCCAACAGACGGTCACTAAAGTACTCAAAACAAGAAATGTTCAAGCGCATACTGTGGGGAGGTTTTGCCCGTCTGCTCTTCCGGTTCAGCCCAAGGGTCTTCTTTGGCTGGCGCAGTGTCCTGTTGAGGATATTTGGTGCAAAGATCGGGCGGCATGTACATATTTACAGTTCGGCGGATATTTACATGCCATGGAACATCGAGGTTGGGGACTGGGCCTCTATCGGTGAGCATACCTGTATATATAATTTAGGTAAGGTAACAATAGGCGCCAGAGCGACGATCTCACATCGCGCCCATCTGTGTGCTGGCACCCACGATTACGGCAAACCCTCTCTGCCATTGCTGAAACTGCCGATCGATATCGGAGACCAGGTCTGGATCTGCACAGACGCTTTCGTAGGGCCCGGGGTTAGCGTCGGCAACAGCGCGGTGGTCGGGGCACGATCCGTTGTAATGAAAGACGTTGAACCATGGGCGGTAGTCGCTGGCAATCCGGCAAAATTCATTAAAAAACGCGTTATGGGCAGATGCTGAGTAAATGGCAAGGCCGGATAAACGCTTGAACGGAACCGGTGAGCATTAGATGGCGAATATAAATATTGATTAATGGACCGGGGCAAAAAAAACCAGACAACAAACCGGTGAGCATAGTGGGCCAGACAGTGCTTCTCCTCACTGCGTCGATCGATCCCAATAATATGCCGGGCGCTATTTCATCGCCATGCAAAAGGCTTTCAGATTATGTTAAGGCCTTTGAATTCTATGTAAGAAATTTTCCCGGGATCAATAGGATCGTTTTCGCTGACAATTCAGGGTGGCCGCTTCATGCGATAAGAGAAGCCGGGCTTGACAACCCTCACGGGAAAAAACTGGAATTCTTATCCATGAACGAAAACGGTTATCCTCGCGGATTCGGGAAAGGATTTGGCGAGCACAAGCTTATTGCCAGCGCCCTGAAATGTTCCCGCCTCATAAAAGAAGGCCGTTATGTTGCCAAAATGACCGGAAGGATTTTCCTGGCCAACATATCAAAGATACTCGATAAAGTAACAGAGCCGGTGGATATGTTATGTGATTTCAGGGACCATCCTTTCTACGAGATGCTTAAATTGCCGTTTTGCGGACGTTATTGCGACACCAGGTTTATCGTATTC
>JAKAGP010000508.1 GCA_021825785.1 Nitrospirota bacterium | reverse complement strand
AGTTCCTGCAATTCCAGGGGGCTCGCCCTTCCGCTGCACACCCTCTTTGAAAAGGCCCAAGGCCCCAGTTCCATGAAATTTTTCGCAATCCATTCGCCATGCTGCTCCAGAAGCGCGCTTTCCGCCCAGGGCGCCGCGGAAATCCCCACGCCTCCCTCGGAGCGCCACCTTTCCTCGCTCAGCACGGCGCATACGCGGAAATCGCGATTCGCCTTGCGGGCCATGTTTTCAAGCTTCGCTTTTTCAGCAAGGAGCCCGTGCACCTCCGCTTCGAGGCTTTCGTTCCTGCGGCCGAGCCCTTTCATCCTGCCATCGCTCTTCCTGAGCAGCTTTTCCAAGGCTTCCAGCCTAGTGAGCACCTCGCGTATCGCCCCGTCCCTGACCTTCTTCTGGCCGGAAGCGAGCCGCTCTGAAAGCTGTTTGGAATGCCTTGGGTCCATGGATTGGCGCACCTTTATGGTTGTTATATTTAGTGATAAAAGGTTTTTATAAGCCTCCGGACTACCTATCTTTATTAATGAAATTCGCGCAGTTATGCACATGATTATTGCCGTCTCAGGCTACCGTGGCTCTGGCAAGTCCGTTTTCGGGCAGGTGGCGCGTGAAATGGGCCTTCCGGTCCTTGAGATGAGCGAGCCCGTGCTCGCCCTCATGAAGGAGCTCGGCCTAGAAACGACGAACGAGAGCGTGCGCAACTTCGCGACCGATTTCAGGGAAAAGGGCGGCCCGGACGCGGTCGCGCGGCTCATGCTCCCCAAGATAAAGGAGGCGCTCGCGCAGGGCAAAAGCGTAGTCGTGATAGGGGCGCGCAGCGAGGAGGAGATAAACGCGTTCCTCACCGTTTCAGGGGCCGCCTGCATCTGCATAATCTCGGACGAGAAGAACCGCTTTGCCCGCATAAAGTCAAGGGGCAAGGCCAGCGACCCGCAGAAGCTAGAGGACTTCAGGTGGGCCGACCGCGTGGAGGAGAAATGGGGCCTCAAGAAACTTCTGGAAACCTGCGACGTGAAGCTCCACAACGACGCAAGCGAGGAGGACTTCCGGGAGAGGGCCAAGGCCCTTCTCGGGAAATACAAATAAACGGGGAAAACAAATGCTTGACTCCATGCGGACTTTGCACTCTCTCGGAATAACCGACGGGGAGATTTTCCATTCCAGGCAGACGACTACTGCGTACGAATACGCTGCGGGAGCGCTAAAGTCCAAGAACACCGGAACGGACGAGGGCTTCGGCGTGCGCATCCTGAAGGAAAAGAGGCGCGGCTTCTCCTACTCTTCCTCCAAGTCCGGAATAGCGGACGCCGCGAGGGCCGCGCTCTCGCTCTCCCTGTTCGCCGCTCCTTCCCAGTTCAGCTTCGCCCCGCAGCAGGAATACCGGAAGCTGGATGCATACGAGCAGCGCGCCGCGGAAGTTTCGGAAAAAGAGCTCAAGGACATCACGCTCCAGATTGCGGACGCGGCGGGCAGGCACGCGGAAGTGCAGCGCATACTCGTTGTGGCGCAGCAGGGGGAAGCCGCGATAGCCAACACCAATTTGCTGCTCGCGCAGGAAAAGACGACTTCGTTCATGGCGTACGCGGAAGCCAAGGACAAGGACGGCTTCGGCTTCTCGGACTATTCCGGATACAGGATGCTCAAGGACCCGGAAGCGCTAGGCGAGCAGGCGGGAACCATGGCAAATGAGATGAAGGGCCCCAAGAAGCTTCCGGCAGGCAAATACCCAGTAATCTTTTCGCAGGACACGCTGTCCTCGCTCCTCGGCCTTCTCGCCTATTCCTTTTCCGGCGAGCAGCGAAGGAGGAAAATCTCGCGGCTCTGGGACAAGGAGGGCCAAAAGCTTTTCGACGAAAAGCTGACCATATGGGACGACCCGCTCGCCGATGCGGAATCGCGGAGCGGCTTTGACGGCGAGGGCGTCGCGTCCAGGCGCATGCCCCTCATTGAGAAAGGCGTGCTGAGGAATTTCTACTACAACCGCGAAATAGCCGCGCTCGCCGGCCTTCCGCGGGAGGGCAACTGCGCCCGCGGCGGATACGAGTCCCCTCCGGGCGCAGGGGGCTCCAACACGGTGATTGAAAAGGGCGAGGGCGAGCCGGAGCAGGAACTGAAGAAGTACGTTTACATAGAGTCAATGCACGGCCTGCACACCGCCAACACCACGAGCGGGGATTTCGGCGCCGAAGTGAGCGTCGCGTTCCTGCACGAGGGCGGCAGGAAAACCCCAGTGCGCGGCTTCATGGTGAGCGAAAACGTATTTAACCTGTTCGGAAAAATACAATCCGTAGGGGCATCCCAGGAAACGAGGGGCGGCTTCATAGCCCCGAAAATATCGTTCAGGGACGTCCCGCTCATTTCCTAAAACGCAAATCCAGCGTGATTAAGATGAAAGACTTCAAGACAACCGAAGAGATAGCCGTTCCGGAGAAGCTCATAGACCAGGTCATAGGGCAGCAGAAGGCGGTTGAGATAATCAAGAAGGCCGCGAGGCAGAAGCGCAACGTCCTTCTCATCGGCTCCCCCGGAACCGGAAAGAGCATGCTCGCGCAGGCGATGGCCGA
>JAKAGP010000507.1 GCA_021825785.1 Nitrospirota bacterium | reverse complement strand
ACGACATTCCGGCGGACATTAAGGCCAGAATAATAAATATTACGGACCTGCTTATTGAGCATGGCCCCCAGAATGTGAGAGAGCCTTATGTTAAGCATATACGTGGAAAGCTTTTTGAAATCAGGGCCAAAGGCAAGGACGGAATAGCAAGGGTATTCTATTTTACGATGACCGGCCAGAGGATTGTTTTATTGCATGGCTTTATCAAGAAAATGCAAAAGACACCAAAAAAGGAAATAGATACTGCGGCTGCCAGGATGAATGAAATATTGGGCGTGTAAATAGCCTCACAAAAAAGGAGAGGAAAATGGCGAAATTGAAAGATTTCAAAAAAATAAAAACCGAATGGCTCAAGGATGAGGGGGTCAGGAAAGAATATGAGGCCCAGAAAGAAGAATTCCAGATTGCAAACGAGGTCATCAGGGCCAGGACAAAGGCCAGGATGACACAGGCCCAGCTCGCGCAAAAAATCGGCACAAAGACCCCTGCCATTTCAAGGCTCGAATCGCCTGGTTATGGAAAAGCTTCATTTACGACTCTCAAAAAAGTCGCTCATGCTCTGGGATATGAAGTGCAGGTCAAATTCGTGCCGAAAAGACGCGCACAAGGTATTTGAATGAAGGATTTTAGTGAGCTATGACAAATCACGATAAATTCCGGGGACGCAATATTTAATTCACCTGTAAAGACACGGCAACGACGAGATTGCCACAGGGCGCAAACAGCCGCGCCCTTCGCAATGACTCAATACTGCGCTTAACGGGGGCTGCGGCTGTTTTCAATAATTCAGCCAGTATTTATCACTATTACAGTCTGCCAGCCAGCGCGGGCTTTGGGCTGAAACATGCTATGGAACTTAGCAACTGCCGGGGTTCGAGTACTGGACGCTGTCTTGCTTGGCCCACATACATAAACGTTGCTATGTTTCCACCTGAAATCCTTGCCCCTGGGAATTCCGGGGACCACCTCTTAATTCCTCTGGATAAAAGGGGAAGTCGCAGAAATTCGTGCACCCTGGAATGCTGCTCTCTTTATGGGGCCCATTTCAGTTTAAGGGTTTTATGATGCAGGGCGCAATCCCTGAGATAGAGGATAGAAATGAAGGGAACCCCCATCTCTAAAATTATAATTTGACTTTTGACGCTGTAAAAAATATACTGTGCATATGCACAGTACGGTTTTCCGGCAAAGGATCAATGCTTCAAAACAAAAACTCTGAGAAAGGAGCGGTAAAGTGAGAGCGACAGCCCTGAGAGTGTTTTTGTTGGCATGTATCGGCCTTTTGCTTGCAACAGATGTTTTGGCGGAGCCGCCTGCGATGCGTTGGAGAGGAAGCGGAGGATGGGGGACGGGGAGCAGGTATAACAGGATGTACGACCCCAAAACCTTTGGCACCGTTAGCGGAGAAGTCTCGGATGTTTACACGATTAACCCGGCTGGCATGCGATACGGGATTGGGCTCCTGCTGAACTCCGGCACGGAAAGCGTGGAGGTCCACCTCGGCCCAGGCTGGTATATCGAGAATCAGGATTTGAAGATAAATCCCGGGGACAAGGTTGAGATAAGCGGCTCAAGGATAATGTTTCAGGGGAAGCCCGTAATAATAGCCTCGGAAGTGAAGAAAGGCAAAAGAATACTCAGGCTCAGGGACAAGAGCGGAGCGCCTGCGTGGGCCGGCTGGAGGAGAATGGGCTTGCCGCTTGATTGCGGGGGTTTTAATTAATTGCATTATTTCGAAACTAATTGATTAATGCGGGGCGCTTGTTTTATTATGTGTATATGCACGTAACCACAAAAAGGCATCAAAGGGAGGTATGAAAATGATACGCGCAAGGCACATAATGTGTAAAAGGACGGCGGTCAGGACGAATATGGCGGGCAGGGAGCTTGTTTTCAAGCTGATGGCAACCGGATGTCCGGGGCTGCCGGTGGTCAACGGGCAGATGGAAGTGGTCGGGGTGATAACCGCCTTCGACATCCTCAAGGCCATAAGGAAAGGGACCGGCGTAGACAACATAACCGTGGAGAGCGTCATGTCGCAGGCCCCCGAATCGGCTGATGCGGACACCCCGCTGGAAAGCCTCATAGACAAAATGATTGCAAATAACTTTACGATAATTCCCATTACGCATAACAAAAAGCTGGTGGGGATTGTGAGCCGGAATGAAATCCTGGAGGCCTATACAGATCCGCATTTATTCAGCGCGGTTGCGTAAAGATTTTTATTTGGTCCGGCTTTACTGCGGCGGGTCTTTAACGAAGGGGTAGGGCAGCAGTTCCCTTAGCCCCATGACCTGTACGGATTTTTCCGAGGGAAGGATTATCCGTATGCCGGGGGCGAACTCGGAAAGGAACTGCCGGCAGCTCCCGCAAGGGTAGCATGGCTCCTGCCCGGCGCAGGCCACGGCAATCGCCTTAAGCTCGGCCTGGCCTTCTGAGAGGGCCTTCAGGACGGCCACCTTTTCGGCGCAGATGCTCATCATGAGCGACGGGTTTTCGAAATTGCACCCTGTGAATATCCTGCCGTCTTCGGCGAGCACGGCCGCGCCCACCTTGAAGG
>JAKAGP010000506.1 GCA_021825785.1 Nitrospirota bacterium | reverse complement strand
TGGATTTTATCCTGCGGGCCAGAAATTCTTCTATCTCCTTGGAGAGCGTTATCCGCTCCATATCCAGCTTTTTCCTTATAATGGCAAGCTTGGTCTCATATTCAGGCGGCTGTATATCCGCAATCAACCCCATGTTAAACCTGGAGCGGAGCCTGTCTGTTACGTTCTTTATCTCTTTTGGCGGCCTGTCGCTGGATATTACTATCTGTTTTTGCCGTTCATAAAGGGAATTAAATGTATGGAAAAGCTCCTCCTGGGTGGCCACCTTGTTTTCGATGAACTGAATGTCGTCTATCAGAAACAGGTCCAGCGTTCGGTATTTGGATTTAAGCTCGTCCGTTTTCCCGTGGCGCACGGCGTGGACCACCTCGTTTGTAAACTGCTCCGCAGACACATAGTGGACCTGAAAATCCTTAACCTTTTCGGCCACCACATTTCCAATAGCGCTAAGCAGATGGGTTTTGCCCAGCCCAACACCTCCAAAAACAAAAAGCGGGTTATAAGCCCGGCCTGGCGCCCCGGCCACGGCCGAAGCGGCCGCCTTGGCGAACTTGTTGCTGTCACCTTCCACAAAATTATCAAAAGTATAGCGTGGATTTAAATATATTCCTCTGGAGGCGAGCTTCATCTTTTTCGACTCCAGCATATTGTCCATCTTCCTGGTGGTGGGGTCCTGCTTCTCGGTAGTTTTAAACCTGATTTTTAATGGCTCTCCGGCCAGTTCGCCCAGAACTTCAGATAACAGGCCCGGATAATTGTCCTCCACCCAGTCCTTGAAAAATCTGTTTGGGATATCCAGAACGGCCTGCCCGTCTTTTACCTGGGCAAGCTCCACAGGCTTAAACCACATCTCATGATGGCGCTCACCCACCCTCTCTTTCAGGATCTTCTGGGCCTTATCCCACAAATCTTTCACAGAGTTATTTCCTATAACTATAAACAAGTTATAAACATAATGTTAGTAAGTGCCCTCCGGCGGGTTACGTATTATATCTTATCTTCATAACCATGGCAAGAAATGTCGGGAAACAGACAGCCGATTGTGAGTAACATAAAAACCATGTTGAAAGCCGGGCGGTAAATAACACTCAGTGAGTATCCAGACAGCCTAAATTAACAGGCAAAAGCCTTTATAAATAAAGGTAAATTCTGCTTACTGACAAACTGACAGCCCCTACTGCTACTTCTATTTTTTTAAAATATTATTTTTAGAAACAGAGTCCTTCAAAACAGACTCGATGAACGTGTCTATGTCGCCATCCAGCACGGCTTCCACGTTGCCCATTTCAAATCCTGTTCTGTGGTCTTTAACAAGCCGGTAAGGCTGAAGAACATAGGAACGTATCTGGCTTCCCCAGGCGATCTCCCTTTTTTCGCCAAGTATGTCGTCCATTTTCTTTTCTCTTTGCCTGAGCTCCATATCGTAAAGCCTGGCCCTCAGAATCTTCATGGCCACATCGCGGTTTCTGTGCTGGGAACGCTCGTTCTGGCAGGACACCACTATCCTGGTGGGCAGATGGGTTATCCTTACGGCAGAAGAGGTCTTATTAACATGCTGTCCGCCTGCGCCTGAGGCCCTGAAGGTGTCTATCTTCAGGTCGTCTTCCCTGATGTCGACGGCCACATCGTCTTCTATCTCCGGGGAGACAAAGATTGCGGTAAAGGATGTATGGCGTCTCTTATTGGCATCGAAGGGCGAAATCCGGACAAGCCTGTGCACCCCGGCTTCGTTTTTCAGGTGGCCGTAAGCGAAAGGTCCGTTTACGGAGAATATGGCGCTCTTTATACCGGCCTCTTCTCCTGGCTGGGAATCCAGCATCTCGGTTTTAAAGCCGCGCCGCTCTGCCCATCTAAGATACATGCGAAGCAGCATCTCCGCCCAGTCCTGGCTTTCAGTGCCGCCTGCACCCGGATGGATGGTCACTATGGCATTATTTACATCAAGTGGGCCGGACAGAAGATGCCTCAGCTCAAGTTCCCTTATTTCGCCTTTAAGTCTGTCGATGCCGCTTGTCACTTCCGCAAGGAAAACATCGCCTCCCTCTTCAGAGAGCATCTGGGCGGCTTCGTCCAGTTCGTCTAGCTCGCGGCTGGCCTGCTCGAATGGCATAACCACAGCCTCCATGACGGACCGCTCTTTGTTAAGTTTTTTCAGCCTTGAAGGCTCCCAAGAAGTCTCCTTGGCCAGTTCCACGTCTATACGGGCTATACCGGCCTTCAGCCCAGCTACATCAAAGATAACCTCGTAGTTCTGTTATCTTTCGCCTGAGCCCGGCCAGACCTTCCCTTATATCTTCTGCCATTTTTTCTGATCCTCCTTAAAACAATGTTTAAAAATAATTTTTTTCCTTTTCCCCGGCAAATATGAACAGGGAAATGGCGCTCAATATGCAAAAATATGAAAACAGGTCCCCAAAGCGGCTGTAGAAGGTAATGCGGTTATTTATCTTCAAATCAGCCGTAAGCGTCCTTCTTTCAAGCATGTGAGTCTTCTTTATAAGCCTGCCCGATCTTGAAAAAAAGCCGGAAATGCCTGTATTAGCGGCCCTGATAACAGGTT
>JAKAGP010000505.1 GCA_021825785.1 Nitrospirota bacterium | reverse complement strand
TCCACCGGATTGTGCCAGGTTTTCTTGACCGCGATGTATTCCTTCAGGTGCCGGACAATCTCCCGGTCCAGGTACACGTCCCGCTTCTTCCCTCCTTTGCCGTTGCGCACCACAAGATAATTTTCGCGGCCAATCAGGTACAGGTCCCCGATGACCAGGGCGGCAAGTTCACTTACCCGCAAGCCAGAATGCAGGGCCAGGTGGACAAGCATATATCGGGTGGGCCAGGTTCGCCGTCCTCTGGCTGCGTCTAGGATGGCTTGGTCTTCGCAGACCTTGAGCAGAACCCGGACCTCCTCTTGCGACATGAATTTGTCCCTGCTGATCTGGTAGCCTTTCATCGGCAACACTCCTCCGGTCCCGACATACGCGGGGAAAATGATCCGGTCTTTTTAAGAAAACATGGGTTGTTCTTATGAAAACATCGAGGAATGGGCTGGTATTTTTAAGGAAATGGATATTCTCTTAAAATCGGATCGGCCATGGTCCCACGAAGGGCGAGAAGGTTGACAGCCTCTTCAAAGGTGAGGTCGTTGTGGCTCATGACGAAATCGAATATTTCCTCGGAGGAGCGGAAGTCCTGTCTTGCCTGAAGGATACTGGACTGGCTGGGGCTGTTCGCGCCATAGACCAAGGGCGACATCCCACCTCCGGCCATAACCAGCATCACCACCAGCCGCTTCAAGAAGGTCCGCCTGTTCATGCTTCCTCCCGCAGCCACTCGAAATGCGCCGCGCCGATCCAGCCATCCCGCTCCTTGAGCTTGTAAGTCGCACCGTTAAATAGTTGCGACCAGTAAACCTGCCCCAAGACGAGACCGTTTTCGTGCGGTGCCTCGCTGTTGGGAAATTCGCAACACAAATTTCCACAACCCACGTACCGCAATCTCCGAACACATGGCCGGGGTGCAAACAAGCCTTCCATAAATTCTGGCGCAACCTGGTGGATGATCCGCTTGATGGTCCGGGCCTTTATGGTGGGGCAATCGTCCAGCGCCCGGCGCAGGATCAAATGGAACAACTCCTCCTTCTCGAACCCTTCCCAATGTTCCCGCATAGGTCTCCTCCTTAAAAGCAAAAACGGGAAGCAGCTTTTTTAGAGGCTGTCCCGTCTTGATTCGTTTTCGCACTGGCTGAGCCATGGTGCATAAATATTTTACTTCAATTCGATCTTGCAAATCGCGCAATGAAAAGGCTTCCGTACCAGCATAAGGAAATGAAGACCCGGCACCAGGCCAGCGCAAAAGAGCATCAGTGCCATGATCTCCTCGAACACGGCAATCCATCCGGTAGGGTCATAAACCCTTAGGATTATACAACTGAAAGAACCTCGTTAGTTTTTCATCCGCGAAAGTCGTGTCGCTTGGAAGTTTGTTGATGTCTTCATCCTCACTCAAAACCTCTGGAATTACAGGCTCTTCGTGGGTAGAAGCCACAATTCGACGTGGTGTCATCCCATTTCTTGTCAAGTTAATTTTCTTCATTTGACCCTCCTACCTCTTTCTGGCAGTGGGGACAAAAACGGAACCTAATCTTTAAGAGCAAGTATAATTCTATCCCCTTCTGTTTTAACAGAGATATCATGTTCATCACGCCTCCACCCAATTTCTAACAAATACTCAAAGACATTTTTAAGAGCTTCAAAAGATATATATCCATCGTATGTTGCTCGTGTATTTTCGTTCTCATTAGGAGTCATGATAAAAGTACCGGGGCGGTAGTAACATATTCCCTCTTCCCCAACGGCAAATTTGCCTATTAACTTTTTATCATCGTCCTCAACTGCAATAAAGAATTCCAATTCTTCGCTCTCCAAATCCCATCCGTTCATACGAAAAGTTCTGAGCGTTGTCATTGTATCTCCTCCTTTGGCGTTTGCAGCGTTAGGCGTGGTCATTCGGTGACGAAGAAAAATTCAGCCCAACTTGTGGACGCTCACATCCCAGACGTAGCTCCAATCCTTCGTAGGAATATGTTCTTTTCCTAGTTCATTGCGGCCCCCCGGTTTGATGGTTTCGGCTTGCCACACGAAGGTAAGTAAGACGCATTATATACGCCTTTTAAGGCGTATTGCAAGGCAAATCTGCACCTTCGGATGCCTTTAACCCGCCAGTACCTTGCCTTATAGGTAGTCCAAGGAGGCTACCATGAATTTGGGGAATGCAAAAAAGAAGCTTGGCCTGCGCCTCAAGGAAATCCGCACTGCGCGAGGAATGCGGCAGGAGGACATGGAGCGGCACGGCTTCTCTTACCGCTATTACGGCCGCATGGAACGCGGCCTGGTTAATCCGACCATTGAAACCTTGCTGCGTCTTTGCGAAATCTTTAACATCTCCCTGACCGACCTGTTTGCCTTTTCCTCTGATGCTGAGACCGTTTCCGAGGACGCCGAGGTCGTGGCCATGAAGTTGGCCGAGGTCTTCAAGCAGGGCGACCCGAAGAAAATTGCCAAGCTCAAGGTGTCAATCGGCATGCAAAATTGACCCAGGATCGGGGGTAATCGGCATCCAAAATTGACCCACCCAAGGCGAAGGGTTTTTCTTCATCGAAAGGGATGGAGGAG
>JAKAGP010000504.1 GCA_021825785.1 Nitrospirota bacterium | reverse complement strand
AAAGAAAGCATCCATCCCAAGACCTCGCTTTCAGACGTAGCTGTGAACTCCAATACTATTGAGCCATCTTCATTATGTTTGATCTTCTGATCTGCGCTCCAGACACGCTCGGCAACAAATTTCGCTGCCCAACCTGTGAATCGGACCTTTACTCTAAAACTCTTGTCTTTCATGACCCCAAATGTTTGGTTGAAAAGCTCCTCAAAATTATAATCTTTCGGGAATTCATAGGTCGCTTCGAGGACCTGAACCTTCTTGAACCTGTGGACAGCCAGCAAAGGATAAAAATCATCATCCGTTAACGCCTCCCCTGTTGGTGTTGACCTCCTGGCATGCACGTAAACCGTGTCCTTATGCGCAAAGATTTTGAGCGGCGTGACATGGTAAGTCCGTGGCTTGTCCACCCCCAAGGCCTGGTAGGTCACCCTGCAAACCAGCCTCTTGGAGATAGCCTCGATGAGGTGCTGGAGGACCTCCTGGTGGGGCGTGTAATCAATGCTGCCTAAGGTGAAACACCCGAACTCCCGGCCGGATGTCCCAGCTTCCCCGCTCGTCAATAATCCCTGGCTCTTCTGCAGTCCCCTGGCAGCTTCCTCGAACTGCTTCTTGCCGAGAAGATGCCGCGTAAAGGCCTGACACATCTCCATGACAGCCAGCTCGTTTGTGGACAAAGGTGGGATGTCGGATGGCCTGGGTTTGGGGATCTTGAAAAAAAGCTGCTTCCCGATTTTTTCTTCCTGGATGGGAATGTAGGACCTGGAAATATCGTCCACGATCCTTCTAACCGTTGGCTTGGAGCACTTCAGCATGTCCGCGAGCTCCGTCATGGACTTGCTCCTGCCCGTGAATAGAAGCTCGGCGAAGGTCCGGATAAGCTTCACCCCGTAGCCCGAATCACTCTCCCTGCCCCTGGGCATAGCGCCTCCAAAATTGAAATTTTCCGTTTCGTTTTATGAAACGATAGCATGCTACCCTATACCTGTAAATTACAAAATCTCATTAAATATTGAGCTATTAGAACAAAGATTGCGGGATACCCAAAGTTCAGTTTTTAAAGACTTTTTATTTCTCCGGGAAGTCAATGTCTTGCCCGACCAAGAGGGGTACTTATGGATAAGCAACGAAGACTGATCCTTAGGCATATCGCTGGCTTGGGGTTTATCGCGGCAACCGGTGGGCTTGCATCTATCCGCTCCGCCCTTAAAGCGCTGGAACTTCACAAACCAGTCATTCCTGGCGTTCAAGGCATTTTGGAAGAGGAACAGTTCAAAATCATTGAATTTTCATCGCCCCTCGCGGTTTCACGCCGGGAAACAGAATCAAGCGGGATTTTCTTGGTAGGAATAGGAACCTTCGGGCAGGAAATTGTTCGAACCTTGTCTTGCCGGCAGCAAAGCATTCGAGAGGTCCGCGTACCTCGGAATTTGGGGGCGGTAAGGGCATTCATAGAAGAAAAGATTTCCCAGACGGGCTTTATCTTTGCGGCAGGAGCATTGAGGAATCGTAAATTTCAAACCCTGAGAGGCACCCTTTCGAACTGGAGAAGGAAAGGACTGTCTTTCGTTTCCATCTGCCGGGCTCAAGAGGGTCGGGGCCCATTCGCCTGTCGGCCTTTTCCCAACGAGTGCCTGGTCCGCTTGCCGGAAAACGGAACAGCCACGACTGCGGCTCAATCTATTGGCGACATTTTCGGGGTAGGTCTTGTGCCGGGCATGATCGGCCTCGACTATGCCGACATCAAAACGGTGCTTGGAGGCCGCGTTTGCCAGGTTTTATGCATGAAGGCAAGCGATATCCAACAGCTCCGAGAGGAAATAAGTAGAATCGCCAGCACGCATGAAGATTTCTTCTTTCAAACCCCAGGTGTGTTCTTGGCCATTTCCTCGGACTATGGGATGGCTTTGTCATTAAAGGATATTTGCGACTTGGGAGATTGGGTATTTCACCGTCTGAACCATACAGCCGCCATTCTCTGGGGTGTACAAAACGGCCTGCGGGTTCCCGAAGGGTGCCGTGCCACGCTTCTGCTGGTTGAGACCCCAGGCGCCTGAGGAAGACAAAGATGAAACTATCTCCTTTTGTCCCTTTGCACGTTCACACCTGCTTTTCGGTAGGCGTCAGCACGCTCCGAATCGAGTCCGCCGTAAAACGAGCCAAAGAGCTTGGTGTGCCCGCCATGGCCATTACGGACCTCGACACCCTTGCTGGGGCGGTGCAGTTCACGTTTGCTGCGGAGGCCGAGGGAATCCGGCCCATCATCGGCTGCGAGCTGTCGGTGGCACCCGTAAAGGCGATTTCCGGACGAAGATCAACCCTGGTGTTCCTGGCAGAGAACGACGAGGGGTATTCCAATCTCTGCCATTTGGTGACTGCCGCTCATGAACGCCAGCGTCAGCAGGGTGTCCGTTTTGCCGACTGGGAGGACCTTCTGCTCTTCCGCTCTGGCCTCTTCGTTCTCACCGGGGGTCTGTGGGGCGAGCTTCAGGGTCTCTTGGCGCAAGGGATGCGGCAGGAGGCCCTTTCGACCGCCCGATACTATCTGGATATTTTTGGCAGCGAGCGC
>JAKAGP010000503.1 GCA_021825785.1 Nitrospirota bacterium | reverse complement strand
CCTCTGGCACCGCCGGCATGGTCTTGCAGACCACCGGTACTGGCACCCAGTGGGTCGCCACTTCTTCCTTGGGCATAGTCAGCGGCGGCACCCCAGGCGGCAGCAGTGGCCAGGTCCAGTACAACAACAACGGCTCCTTTGCCGGCTCTGCCGCCCTTTTGGCCAACAGCTCGGTTGTCGGTATTAACGCCACATCTTCCTCTTACACTTTGAACGTCCAGGGTACCTCTGGCATTAATCCTTTCAACATCTCCTCCTCCACCGGGACTTCTCTCCTGACTGTCTTACAGAACGGCAATGTGGGGATTGGGACGACGACGCCTGTTGCCGCCTTGTCATTTGCTTCCAGTACTACCGCTGCCGGCGGGATTAACTTTGGCGACGCCACGGCGAATTTGTACAGAGATACTAACGGAAGAATAAGGACAGATGGCAGTTTATATTTAGGTAATATGTTAACTGTATCAAGTGGTATTAATGTAGGTGGAAGTATTGCACAGACATCGGCCGGCACAGCATTTTCGTTGATAGGTGATTTAACAGGGAATAATCCGAATCTTGGGGCGGTGGTTTTCACTAACGCTGGAAATTCTATAACCAACACAAGCGGTGACGGGGCAATGGTTGGTATAAAGAATGGTTCATTTGCTCCAACTTCTGGAAATGGGACCTTTGAAATAGTGAATATAGGCTCCGCTTTAGGCTCGTCAGTTTTTTCAATCAACCAAAACCCCGCTGCCAATGGTATTACCCGTGGTTTGTACGTTAATCCTACCTTAACCTCTGCTTATGATTTCCGGGGTCTTGAAACCGCAGGCTATATAGCCACAACATCGCAAACATCCCTGCTTAACAACATCCTATTTAATCAACCCACTTACGCTACCACCGCAGCGGCGACTTTAGCTAATGCCATCAACCTCTCAGTCTCCGGCGCCCCTATTTCAGGTCCTAATATGACCATTTCGTCATCAAGCGCTTTGACTATTCAAGGGGGAGCAGTCAATGGGGGAGGCGCAGTTACCAACGCTTACGGCCTGTACTTAAACGCCCCCACCGGTGCTACCAACAACTACGCCGCTGCCTTTATGGGCGGGAATGTGGGGGTGGGGACGGCAAGTCCTGGAGCCCCACTGGAGGTTGTCACTGGTACAAACACCAACACTGTTAAATTGTCCAGTACGAACACCAATTATCCTCCAACCATGATGTTGAGCGGCTCGCCAAGCGGTCCCGGGATGAAGTTTGGCCAGCTAAATTTTGCTTTTAATAGTAACGGCCAGGTCGACACTAGCATAATTGGCTATCGAACCGCGGTGGGCGGTGACTTAGCTTTTTCAACTTACGATTCTTCCTTGAAAGAGAGGATGAGAATTGATGCCAATGGCAATGTTGACATTGGCACAACTACCGCTTCAGCTTTGCTGACTTTGCAGGGCACCTCAACTACCACCGCTTTGCTGAATATTTCCTCGTCGACTGGAACCAGCTTACTATATTTGGCAAATACTGGAAACCTTGGCATTGGCACTACCACTCCAGGACAAACTCTGACCGTGGCCGGTACTATCCAAATCACCGGCGGCAGCCCGGCGCAAGGCAGTGTCCTGCAGAGTGATGCCAACGGCATTGCCACCTGGGTGGCCACCTCCTCTTTGGGCATAGTCGGGGGCAGCGCTAACCCAGGCGGCAGCAGCGGCCAGGTCCAATACAACAACAACGGCTCCTTTGCCGGCTCTGCGGCTTTACTAACCGATGGTTCTGTTGTTGGTGTTAACGCCACCTCTTCTTCCTACACCTTAAACATCCAAGGTTCTGCCGGTGTGAATCCTTTCCAAATTACTTCTTCCACCGGCACTTCGCTGCTGACAGTCACGCAGAATGGCTATGTTGGAATTGGGACGACAAGCCCGGCTTATGCTTTGGATGTCGCCAACAATATAAGAAGCCAAGGCAATTTTATTAGTGCTACGACCAGTGGTATTTATGCATCTGCGAGTCAGGCTATGATAGGCCGCAACACTTCAGGGTCTAATATTGGGCAATTTCCGGGAATTTGGTTTGGGGCAAACGTTTCCGCGCCTAGTATTACTAATTATGCGTTCCTTTATGATGATGGTAGTAAAGGAACAATTGTAAATACCCCTTCAAATGGTTACATTCAGTTTAGGGTTAATAACGATTCTACTAACGGCCTTGTTTTGGATAAAAACAAAAATTTGGTAGTTGGCGGTGCATATAATACGCTTGCTAACCAAAAATTGGACGTGCTTGGATCCGCATATGTCAGTGGCAGCGTCGGTGTTGGCAGTATCACCCCGGGTTCCCTGCTGTCCGTCCAGGGCACTTCCACCTCTCCCACTTTGCCATTGCTGACCGTGGCCTCTTCCTCCGGGGCTTCCGACCTGGTTATATTGGCTAACGGCAACGTTGGCATTGGTACCACCACCCCAGGTTCCACTCTGGATGTCTGGGGCAATTTGAACGTGGCCACGGGCAGCGCCCCGGCCCTGTTCGTCAATACTGCCAACGGCAGCGTGGGCATTGGAACCTCTAATCCCGGCACA
>JAKAGP010000502.1 GCA_021825785.1 Nitrospirota bacterium | reverse complement strand
TGCCGGCTATAACGAAGAATTTCGTCCTTACTCAGTTGCTCCGTTGGAGCTGACGTTAAAATCGACATTTTTTCCTCTTTTCCTGCCATTTGCTTCAAATTCCTGAAATGCGCGAATCCCGCCGCCTTCTTGCATTGGAATTGCACCGTTTTGGCGCTCTTAAATTGAGTTCTTCAGGTCGTGGGGGATGAGCCCGGAACCCCGGCTGTGCGGGATCCAGGCTAGCTACAGATGCAGCGGATCATTGAACCGCCGGCAATGGAAGGAACAATACTGATAACATCAGTCTCAGTGAGGGGCGTCTGGTCCTTCTGAAGAAAACGAATATCTTCATCGTTCACATAAACGTTTACAAAACTGCGAAGCTTCCCCTCTTCGTTGTAAAGGTGCTTGCGCAAATCACTATACCTGGAGGTTAAACCGGCCAGCGCCTCGCCAACAGTTTTCGCCTCAACTTCAACCGAATCCTTCTTCCCCGTGTACTGTCGCAGCGGGGTGGGAATAACCACTTTTACAGGCATTATTTCTCCTCGACCTATCATACCAATCCTGACCTCACGATTATACACCAAAAAGTCCAGTATGTGCCTATGATGAACATACCGGGCCTAAAGTTTCATCAGTTCAGGATCAAAATGCGCCCGATCTTCCGACAGGACCCAGGAAGTCAACTCAGCAGACTTGCCTTGTTCAACCGAAAGAATAACATAAGAGTACCACGGCCAGGCATGATCGCGATCATAAATTGACGGCCGGGACGGATGGTCAGGGTGGGAGTGGTAGTAACCCACAACTTCCAATTCACGCGAGCGGGCGTCTCTTTCTACCCTCATCTGCTCAAGCGGGTCGATCAGGAATCGGTTCTTTTCGGATTCGCGGCCGGGGTCTTGGAGCGGCAAGAGTTCCTGCGCGCGAGTGGAATCGAGCCGTAAGTTTTTCAAAGGGACCACCTCAGAAACTTCTTTGACGGCGTCGTCCGCGTGACCCAGCAGCATCCCGCAGCATTCGTTTGGGTATTCCCTTTCAGCATGCGAACGAATGCACTGAAGTTGTTGGGCATTCAGTTGTATGGCCATTCCATCACCTTGTAAAGAAGAAAAATCGGAGCGCAGCGGCCCAGGGAACATCACCGGCCGGAAACAGGCAGTACCGGGAATCTCGGCTATAAAAGTGCTACGAGCGCACTGGCGCCTCGTTCCAGAAGCGCTCACTGAGATATTTGTCACCGCTGTCGGGAAAGACCGTGACAACCACCCCATGCCGGACTTTGCGGGCAACTTTAAGCGCAGCCACCATCGCAGCTCCGGAAGAAATCCCGACAAGCAAACCTTCCTCGCGGGCCAGGCGTAAGGTCATCGTATAAGACTCTTCGGTCGAAATCTCCAGATTTTCGTCGGCAACGGAAGGGTCATAAATACCTGGAACGATGGATGTCGGAATATGCTTCAATCCCTCGAGGCCGTGAAAGGGCGAGTCCGGCTGGAAAGATATGCATTGAACATCAGGCTTAAGTTCTTTCAGCCTGCGTGCTGTACCCACAAAGGTCCCGGTTGTGCCAAGGCCGGCCACATAATGCGTGATTTGGCCCTCAGTCTGGTCAAAAATCTCCGGCGCAGTGGTCTGGTAATGGGCCCTCCAGTTGGAAGGATTGTTGTACTGGTTGGCATAAAAGTATCTATCGGGTTCCTTCTCTGCCAGTTCCCGCACCCTGCGAATTGCTCCGTCCGATCCCTCCATCGGGTCCGTATAAACGATCTCGGCACCGTAGGCCTGCAGAATATGCTTGCGCTCGAGGCTGACATTCAAAGGCATAAAGAGTTTGACGCGGTATCCTCGCGCCGCCCCAATCATGGCGTAAGCAATTCCGGTGTTGCCGGATGTCGAGTCAAGCAGAATCTTCCCCGGCGTCAGCAGTCCCGCCCGCTCTGCGTCCTGAACAATGCTCCATGCAGCGCGGTCTTTGACCGAGCCTCCCGGATTCGCCCATTCCGCTTTTGCCAGAATCTGCACATCCGGAAAGTCCGCGCTAACTCTGCGCAAGCGGATCAACGGTGTGTTCCCAATCAGAGACAAAACGTCCGTGACGCGTTTCAAATCGAACGCCGAAACGGCCTCTTTGGGTCCTGATGTCATAAAGTTAAGCCCTTGAGAATTCTAGGAGGTAGAGAGGCGGAGTGTCAACAGCGCGGTTCGGGATCTCTGGAGGGAGCCGGGGAAATATGCCGATTTCTCATATTACCTGCGGTAGTAATCGGGTTGATGGGACGGTAAAGAATTTCAAAGCGCACGCTCTCCAAATCTTCCTCGTGCAACTCGACAATCTGATCAAACCCTTCGGAGCGGACAGTATCCTGCGCCTGCTTGAAAACCCGGTACTGTTCCTCGATGACCCTCGGACCCACCGAGCGAGTGCGGGCGCGGTCACGCTCAAGTCACTTTTCAAGCGTAATATCAAAAAGAAAAAGTTCTGTACGGACTCGGTACTTCCGGCCAAGATCCAGCAGAGACTTTCGCGCCACTGGAGTTATCGCAGTTGAATCAACAACACATAAGCGGTTAATGGAAAGGCGCTG
>JAKAGP010000501.1 GCA_021825785.1 Nitrospirota bacterium | reverse complement strand
CGGCCTGTCCTTTATCTTCTCCCCCCTCAGCTCCTTGCCCAGGAAACTGTGCTTGCGGCCGTAGGAGAAGTAGATCACCAGCCCCAGGATGAGCCAGACGATAAGCCGCCACCAGTTGGCCGCCGGCAGCGAGGTCATAAGCAGCAGGCAGCTCCCTATGCCGAGCACGGGGACCAGCGGCACCCAGGGGCAGCGGAACGGCCTCTCAATGTGCGGGTCTAGCCTGCGCATTATCAGCACGGCGGCGCAGACCATTACGAAGGCGAACAGGGTGCCTATATTCGTCAGGTGCAGCAGCGCGTCTATGGGCAGCAGGCCGGCCAGGACGCAGACAAAAACGCTTATAGCTATGGTGCTCTTCCAGGGGGTGCGGAATTTCGGGTGCACGTCCGCGAAGAATCTGGCCGGGATAAGCCCGTCGCGCGCCATGGCGAGGAAGACGCGGGGGCCGCTGAGCATCATCACCAGGAGCACGGAGGTGATGCCGGCCACGCCTGCCGCGGCTATGATGAATTCCGCCCAGGGCAGGCCGGCCTGTTTAAAAGCGTCGGCTACCGCCGCGTCCTTGCTGAGCTGGGCGAACGGGACCATCCCGGTCAGCACGGCGACGACGGCGATATAGAGCACCGTGCAGATGACGAGGGACGCAATTATGCCTATGGGGATATCCCGCTTAGGGTTTATCGCTTCTTCGGCGTGCGTCGAGACCGAATCGAAGCCTATGTACGCGAAGAAGATTATAGCGGAACCCGCTATCATCCCCACCGGGTCGCCGCCGGCGTTGACCTGGCCGTACATGTGCCTGCCGAAAAAGCTGATCCCGGTCCAGCCGAAAGGGGCGAACGGGAGGTAATTAGCGGGATGGATGTAGAACGCGCCTACGAAGATCACGAACAGCACCACCGCCACCTTCAGGAACACCATAGCGGCGTTGAACCTGGCGCTTTCGCTGATGCCTTTTATCAGGATCAGCGTAACGCCTATCACCACGAGGATGGCCGGCAGGTTCACCCAGGAATTGGTGGCTATGAAATGGCCGTTATCGTAAGCGAAATGCGCCTTCTGCAGATATTCGGGAAGAGAGATCCCCAGCTTGGCCAGCACGCTCTGGAAATAGCCCGACCAGCCGTTCGCCACCGTGGCCGACCCCACCGCGTATTCCAGGACCAGGTCCCAGCCTATTATCCAGGCGAACAGCTCGCCCATGGTGGTGTAGGCGTAGGTATAGGCGGAGCCAGCTACCGGGGCCATAGAGGCGAATTCGGCGTAGCAAAGGGCCGCGAAGATGCAGGTGACCCCGGCCAGCGCGTAGGATACCATCAGGGCGGGCCCGGCCACCGCCTTGGCGGCCGCGCCGGTAGCCACAAAAATTCCGGCGCCTATGATGGCGCCCACACCCAGCGAGGTAAGGGTAACGGGGCCGAGGACCCTTTTCAGGCGGTTATCGTCCTTCATTCCCTCAAGAAGCCTCTTAAGGGATTTTTTAGCGAAAATATGTTTCATGCGTTCTCCCCTGATCTGACCGATCCGTAATTATATCTTTTATCCTTTCTTTTCCGGAAGGGCGGGCTGCAGGTGGCCGACCTTTGCCTAAAATTGTATATTGCCCATAACGTTCAGGAGGGAATACAGGCTTCGTTCATGGGTGTAAATAAAGCGATCCTCAAAACGGTTTTAGGCCTGGCCGCCGTAGTTCTGGCGGCCTCTCCGGCACGGGCCGGAACGCAAACGGATGCGGCTATACAAAGCGTTGTCACTGCCGCCGGGGCGGCGGCCAACGACGGAAAACCGGGACAGGCGCCCGCCACCGCTTCCGCGGCGAAAAAACTTAACTTCTACACTTTCCTGGCGGGGACCTCCTATTGGGAGCGCTTGCGCGGGAGCAGGCCCACCCTGCCGGCCGCGGCCGCCGCCTCCGCCGGCAGGTTCAAGCCTCTGGGTTATAATCTGGAACTGTCCTACCACCGCCGCGCCGCTGCGCAGGCGGACAGGGAACTGCGCTTCGGCTTCGACCTCGGGCTGTTCTATACCGAGAACGAAAAACAGTTCGACGCCGTTATCATACCTTCGGGCAGGACCATTAAAGGCAGCGTGAACTGCAGGGGTCTTTATCTTACGCCGAGCGTACGCTGGCTCGCGGGGCGCGCGGGCGGCTTAAGATTATCCGTTGGCGCGGGCCTTGGGTACTACCTGGCGGACCTGGCGGCCCAACTGTCGGACGGCATGGTGGTGGAAAGCTATTTCCGCAAGGGGACCTTCGGCGGCTACCTTTCCGCGGGGCTGAACGTTCCGCTCAGCGGGCGCCGCCCTGACGGAGCCGCTTTTATAGCCGAAGCCAAAGTTCATTTTTTTAATTTCGGCGGTCTTGGTTCAGCCGCGCAAAGCGGGGGAGACCTTGCGGGACCGATGTACCTGTTTCAAACCGGGTTTACTTATTAAGACGGCTGAAGCGGGCCCCCGGGCCGCAATCGGGTAGGAGGCGGGTGATTAGTTCACCCGCCGTCCTCACCACACCACCGTACGTACCGTTCGGTATACGGCGGTTCATCAGAACTAACAGGCCGAGGAAAGCCGCCT